>JBCCNM010000001.1:0-98334 GCA_039025835.1 Pseudomonadota bacterium
GCTACAGGCAGCCAGCAGCAGGAACCAGGCGATCAGCGCCGGGCTCAATAGCTTCTTCATGGATGTTCTCCCTTATGCTAACGCCGCTGCTCCCAAACCGTCGGCGGCGTCACGAACGACTGCCGGTCAGCCGCTAAAGCGACCTTCGTCAGACCGCGACTGCGCGAGCACCTTTGAGCCGTCACGGATCGATGACTGGCCGACCACGACAATCTGGTCGCCCGCGTCAAGTCCATCGACAATCTCGACGTTGTCGCCCGATTGAACACCGACAACGACGGTTCGCTGCTCGACGGCGTCGTTTGCCAGCACGTATACCGTGCTGATCTCGTCCTCATTCACGATGGCGCGTGCCGGAATCAGCAGAGCATCCTCGTGTTTCTCATAGGCGATGCTGAAGCGAGCGAACATGCCCGGTGCAAGGTCACCGCGGGTGTTATCAATGACGGCGGTCGCGCGAAACGTCCCGTTGCGGGTGTCGATCGTCGGGCTGATGCGTTCGATGCGGGCAACAAAGCGTTGCTCCGGCATCGAATCCACCGCAAGCGTTGCGGTGTGGCCGGCTGAAAATTTTGGTAACTCGGACTGCGGTATACGCAGTTCAGCCTTCAACTGCGTCGTATTGGTGATGCGGAAGGCGGACGCGCCTGCGCTCAGATTCTGGCCCAGCTTGATGTCGCGAGACGCCACTACGCCGTCGATCGGCGCGCGAAGGTTGCTGTAGTCGTAGTCCAGCGCGGCGAGATCGTAGGTCGCTTTCAACGCCTCCAGCTCGTAGCGCAGACCGTCGTACATGGAGGCGCTGACCAGTCCGCGCTCGTGCAGGTCCTGGTATCGCTCGTACTCGCGCTGCGCTTTTTCGAGGTTGGCCTTCGCTGACAGCATGGTCAAACGCAGACGCTCGCCGTCGAGGCGGGCCAGCACCTGCCCGGCGCTCACGGCGTCGCCCTCTTCAACGAGTAGCTCAACAACCTCACCGGCAACGCGGGCCATCGCCGGAGCGTCGAAATCGGATTCGATCGATGCTGTGGCGTCGTAGGTGGCGAAAATGTCCGCGCGAGTCGGGAAAGTCACTTCGACCGGGACCGGAATCGATGATTCACGGGTTTGGGCGTCGAGGGTGCTGGCCTCACCGACGCCGCAGCCGCTAAGCGAAGCAGTAACTGCGAGGATTCCCGTGGCAATCAGAGCGTTTTTGTCCCACATCATGTCTGGCTCTCGGTTTAGTGTTGTAGTTGAGTATAACACTAGATAACTACAACGCAACAACTCCATTCCACGACGCGACGAATTGACCGAAAAAGTTATCAAAAACAAGATTTTAAGTTTTTTCGGCGCGGTTCGACCGGACGATTTGGTCCGGGACAAATGCCACGTCGGGGCTCTCACACCATTAGATGCAAGCCAACACCGCTTTGGATGCCTTGTAGTGGGCAAAATGGGAAAACGTTACGAAAATCCTCGCCGCCGCGCTCGAGCGGCCGGCGTCTCAGGGGGTCCGGGCGGTTCACCCGGCCCGGCGCGGTCAGGAAAAATACTGCGCCAGAAACGGATTGAGCAGTCGATTGTCCGGATCCAGCCGACGGCGAACGGCCGCAAAGGTGCGCAGCGCATCGCCGTAACACCGCTGTGCATACGCCGTACTGACCGCGCGAGTCTGGTTGAACATCGGGATACCGCCCCATCGCTCGCCGAAGTCGGCAAGGTCGATGACAAAGTCCTCCCAGCCGTTTTCGACCGTAGAGCAGACCTTCAGGGCCAGCATTGGCTCACCGGATGACGGCGCCAGCAGTGCGGTCGCATCGCGAGCGACCCGGAAGCCGACGGTTGGCAGGTCGCAGCGGTAGCCCGAATGGCGGTACGTCGCCTTGGTGAAATCGATGTAAGCGGCGACGACGTCGGAAGCCCGGCTGGCCGGGAAGCACCAGGTGGAGTACAGCGGTGTTGATGATTCGTCGCCCTGTTGACGATGAGAAGCGGCCAGCGCATACGACCCCGTTTTCAGGAAACGGTTTTGGCTCAAGTCCTTGCTGAGGCCACTGACGCCGTCGATCAGTCGATACTTCAGGTTCCGCAACGGCACCACCTTGCGGATCGAACGAGCCAGTGCTGGAAGCACGACGGTTTCACCAAAGTCCCGGGCACGCCATGCCCGCTCGCTGACGCTGGCCTCCTCATCCGCCGGACGCATCAGCTCAAGCCATGCCCGGTCGCGGTGCGGCGCAATAAAAAACCGCAGGCCAATCGGCAAACCCGCGAGCGTACCGAGCCCTTTCAACAGGGCGCGGTGATCCAGTTTTCGATAGGCCACGTTGAAGGCGCGCTTGGCCCGGACACGGAACGTGACTTCTGCGATCACGCCAAGCAGCCCGTAGCTGGTGCGAAACAGCGGCATACGTTTCGGGTCGCTGGCTTGGATCTCGATGAGCTGTCCGCCGGGAGTGACGACGCGCATGCTGTGGATCTGTCGACCCAGCGTCGCAGCATCCTCGCCGATGCCCGGTCCGAGGCACGGAGCAGCTACCGCGCCACCAACCGTGTGCCGGTAAAGGTCAAAGCAACCGGGAATCTCCAGTCCGTGCTGGTCGAGTTCGGCGACCAGCGTTTCCAGCCGCACGCCCGCTTCAGCGGTAACTGTGGCGTTGTCGAAGTCGATGCCGACGATGCGATCCAGTGCGGACATGTCGATGATCAGTCCGCTGGGTGATGAGTTGCAGTCCGTGGACGCCGTATTGCCTCCGCGCGGGCGCAGCGGAAACGGCACGGTAATGCCGGGATCAATACAGCTGCGCAGTTCATCGATGCTGCGGGGGCGCAGGGCCTCGGCCTTGAGGATTTCCGGGTGGGCTCTGCGGATTTTTTGCACGGTGGCTGCGTCTGTCATCCTTGTCTCCGACGTTCGAACAGGACAAAGACACGCATCGCGTCATGGATTTGGCGGCCCCGCTGTCCTGGGAGTTCTCCTTTAGACCGGAAGCTTTGCGTCACTGCCTTTCGGCAGCTTTGCCTTTGTCGACGCTCGAAAATAGCGAGCAAAAACCAGCGGCGTCAATCTTCCGTTGCCGCAATGAACATAAGCCGACCGAACCGGCCGCAAGTGCTTGAACGATAGACTGCTAACCGGGTGTGCCGCAGAGCCCGATCGCACATAATGCGCAGCATTGCGGAAGCCGGGTCAGCGGCCCGGTCTGAGGAGACAGTGACAGACTTCACAAAGGTGGCGGCGGCGGTTCGGCAGGCGGCCGATCGGCTGGCCGGGCAGGTTGTTAACACCGCCATCGTACGCTCAGGCATTCCCGGACTGAACGGTGTCTCACTAAAGCTTGAAAATTCTCAGCACACCGGCTCGTTCAAGTTTCGTGGCGCACTGAATCGACTGCTGGTAGCCGACGATGCAGAACGTGCCGGCGGTTTTGTTGCGGCATCCAGCGGCAATCACGGTGCAGCAATCGCGCGCGCGATGCAGTCGCTGGGTGTGAACGGTGTGATCTTCGTTCCGGAGCAGACCTCCGAGCAGAAGTTGCAGGCCATCAGGTCTGCGGATGGCGACGTGCGGTTTTTCGGCTCGGACGGACTGGATACCGAGCGTCACGCGCGCGCCTACGCGAAGGAGCACGGCATGCGCTATGTTTCGCCGTACAACGACCCACACATCATCGCCGGGCAGGGCACTATCGGCGTCGAATTACTGAACCAGCTACCGGACCTACAGCGGGTCGTTGTCAGCATTGGCGGCGGCGGTCTGATCTCTGGCATCGCTGCGGCGATCAAGGCGGAGCGGCCGGACGTTGAGATCGTGGGTTGCCAGCCTGCAGCTTCCGATGTCATGACCGAATCGGTCCGTGTCGGCCACATCGTGGAAAAGGACAGCCTGCCGACACTGTCTGACGGCACGGCGGGGGGCATAGAAGAGCGGGCAATCACCTTCCCGCTTTGCCAGTCCCTGGTGAATCGCTTTGTTACCGTGTCGGAGGCGGACATCGCTGAGGCCATGCGGAGACTCTGGCAGCACGATCGCCAGCGCGTTGAGGGCGCGGCCGGCGTTGCGCTGGCGGCGTTGAACCAGCTCTCGTCCGTCGATCCACGCACCGTGATTATCGTCTGCGGCGGCAACGTCACGGACGAGCGATTCAACGACGTACTGCAAGGACGCTACTGAGCGATTGCCGGCCAGGGCGGGAACACCGACCGAGAAAATGCCTCAAAGCCTAGTGACAGGACCGGAGAGACTAGCGATGAAATTTGCGATTCTGTTCGCAGGTTTGCTGGCCGCGATTTCGCTGGCGCGCGCAGACACGACGGCGTTCGTGAATGTCAATGTTGTCACGATGACCAGCGAGACGGTGCTGACGGGCCAGACCGTAATTATTCGTGACGGCCTGATCGAGACCCTCGGGCCTGTGGACGCCACGCCGGTCCCCGACGGCACGGTGATCATCGACGGCACCGATCGCTTCCTGATGCCCGGGCTGACGGAAATGCACGCACACATTGCGCCGGTCGACGCGGCCTCGTTCCAGCGCACGCTCGACCTGTTCGTTGTCAACGGCGTCACCACGGTTCGCGGCATGCTCGGCCATCCTAGCCACCTGGCGCTGCGCGACCAGCTCTTGAGCGGCGCGGTGTTCGGTCCGCGATTGATTACGTCCGGACCCTCGCTGAACGGCAATTCGGTCAGCGGCGCGGCCGATGCGGCGGCCAAGGTCCGCGCCCAGGCGGACGCCGGTTATGACTTCCTGAAACTGCATCCGGGTCTGACCCTCGACGAATTCAACGCGATCGACGCTGCCGCCGATGAACACGGTCTGACCTACGCCGGACACATCTCTGTGGCGGTCGGACTGCGGCGCTCACTCGATGCCGGCATGGCGACGGTCGATCACCTCGACGGCTATCTCGTTGCCATGCTGCCGAATGATCACCACGGCGCTGGTGGCTTTGGCGGTTTTTTCGACGTGCTGCTGGCGATGGATATCGATGAGTCATTGATCGATACGGTGGTCGATGCGACGGTTCGCGCCGGAACCTGGAACGTGCCGACACAGTTACTGATCGAAAACGTCATTTCCACACGCCCGGCCGAGGAGCTCGGGCGTCTGCCGGAGATGCGCTACATGCCTGCGGCGGTCGTCGACAGCTGGATCGCGACCAAAAAGCAGGTCATGGCCAGCGGCGTGGACCCGAAGATTGCCCGTCGGGCGATCGAGGTGCGGCGCAAACTGCTGCTGGCGCTGCACCGGAGCAGCGGGCGTCTTTTGCTCGGCTCCGATGCCCCGCAGGTGTTTAACGTCCCGGGTTTTTCCTCACATCGGGAGCTGGCGCTGCTGGTCGAGGCCGGCTTGTCACCCTTTGATGCCCTGTCCACCGGTACGATCCGGGCGGCCGAGTTCCTGGAATTGCCAATCGGCCGAATCGAGCCCGGCGCGGCGGCAGATCTCGTGCTCGTCGATGACAATCCGCTGAACGACATCGCCAACAGCCAGCGCGTGCACGGCGTTATGCTGCGCGGGCGCTGGATATCGCCAGAGGAAAGGCGTGCGATACTCGATCGCTACCGGCGAGAGGATGACGCCTGAGGCAACCTGAATTGCCCGGGTGGCATCTAAACGAGGTCACACAACCATAAGGGGATTCTCATGCGTACTGTGCTTCTGTTACTGATCAGTTCGTCCGCCGTGGCGGACTACACCGAAACCCGCCAGCTGTCCGAAAGCACCGACGGCGTCAGCGTGATCGAAATCGACGCGAGCGCCGGCACCCTGTCTGTCACCGGATCCGACACCGTCAGCGACATCGTCGTGGAAGCGAGGATCAAGGTCGAGGGCATGAGCGAAAAGAAGGCCACTGACTTTATCGAGAACAAGATGCGGCTGGTCCTGGAGCGTAGCGGCGAGACGCTGCGTCTGGTCAGCGATGCCGGCAACAGCGGCTGGAACTGGAACTCGCAGGGCTACATCGATCTTGACGTGCAGGTGCCGAACGGCATCGACCTTGTCATCGATGACTCCTCCGGGCACCTTCGCGTTCAGGATGTGCAGAGTCATATCAAGGTCGACGACAGTTCCGGGTCTGTCGACATTATCAACGTAGGCTCCCTCTACATTGACGACGGTTCCGGCAGCATCGAGATTCGCCAGGTGAGCGGCGATGTCGAGGTCGACGACGGCTCCGGCAGCATGAAAATCTATGATGTAGGTGGCAGCGTCACTATCGACGACGGCTCTGGCAGCATCACGGTGCGTTCGGTGGCGGCCGATCTGAACGTGATCGACGACGGTTCCGGCAGTGTCGACTTCAGCGATATTGGCGGTTCCGTCTCCATCGACGACTAGACTGCGGCAATCGCGTGGCCAGCGGGCCGGACAGCCGCTACACTGAAGACAGGCACAACGCCTGCGGGGTATCTGATGAAGTTGTTCGTTTTGCTGGCCGGTTTTCTCCTGAGCGCTGCGGTGCAGGCTCAGGACGAGGACTCACGGGTCGTACTGGGGCCGCAAAACCCGGATTTGCACGCCGGTGCCGAGGCCATCCGCTCCGGCAATGCCCGTCGTGGCGTCGAACTGACGCTGTCCGGCCTCGCCATGGCAACCAGTCGTCGCGAGCGGGTCATCGGATTTAACAACCTGTGCGCGGCTTACAGTCTGCTCTCAGACTATCCGTCAGCCGTCGAAGCCTGTAACGAGGCGTTGCAGATCAACGCCTACCACTGGCGCAGCTACAGCAACCGCGCGATCGCGCTGATCAAGCTCGAGCGATACGACGAGGCACGCGCTGACGTTCGTCGCGCTATGGAGCTGAGTCCAGGTGCCGAACGGCCGAAGGAGGTGCTCGCACTGCTGCGCGATGCCACCGATCCGGTCGCGCCGAGTATCACGGTCGATGATCGGGCGGCGTCCGAACGCGAGCCCGACAATGATCGCTAGCGTTCTGATCCTGATGGCACAGGCTGTAGCCCCGGTGGTTTCCGAGCCCCGGGCAGACAGCAGCCTCGCTGCCGACGTGCAACGAGTTCCCCTGCACACGACGATTCCGGCCTACCCCAAGCTCGCTCGACGCGATCGCATAGAAGGTGATGTTGAGGTCTGCTTCTTTGTTGACCGCAGAGGCCGGCCGTCGAAGATTGCTGTCCGCCGCAGCACACACCGGATGTTCGAGAAACCGTCTATCCGGGCGGTCAGGGCATCGCGTTACGAGCCGCTGGACAAGGATGCCGTGATGTCAGGTATCAAAACCTGTCGAACCTTTATCTTCCGGCTGGAAAGCATCGACCCGGACGCGTCTCGTTAGGCGATCGTCGCGGCTGCTGAACGTAGCGTATTTACCATCAGCATTGCGATTGTCATCGGGCCGACACCACCGGGTACCGGCGTGATTGCGCGCGCTCGTTCGGCCGCTTCAGCGTAGTCAACGTCACCGGTCAGTGCCGACCGGGTTTCGCCATCGGTGGTCTTTTCCACTCGGTTGATTCCGACATCGATGACCACCGCACCGTCTTTGACCCAGTCGCCTTTGACCATCTCGGGACGGCCGACGGCGGCAACGAGAATGTCGGCTGTTCGGGCGATCTCCGGCAGGTTTTTCGTCCGGCTGTGCGCGATGGTCACAGTCGCATTTGCCGCCAGCAGCAAGTTGGCCATCGGCTTGCCGACGATGTTGGAGCGACCGATCACGCAGGCGCTGAGGCCAGACAGGTCCTTGCCAAGTTCGCCTTCGATCATCCGCATACAGCCGGCCGGCGTACACGGGATGAACGCGTCATCAATACGGCCGGCACCCAGCATGCCAATATTCATAAAATGAAAGCCGTCCACGTCTTTGTCCGGCGTGATCGACTGCGTGATGCGCTCATCGTCGAGGTGGTCGGGCAGGGGTAGTTGCACGAGTATGCCGTGCACGGCCGGATCGTGGTTCAGCCTGTCGATCAATGCCAGCAATTCGTCCTCACTGACATTCACCGGCAGGGCGTGCTGTACCGACTGAAAGCCACAGGCTTCCGCCGTCCGTTTTTTGTTGCGCACGTACACCTGGCTGGCCGGATCGTCGCCGACAATGACGACCGTCAGACCAGGCTGTATACCGTGTTGCTCGCGGAGTGCAGCGGTCTCTTCGCGCACCTGCTCGGTAACAGCCGCAGCCATCGCCTTGCCGTCGATAACGGTCGTCATACTGTCTTGCCCCTTAGCTTGTGCGCAGCGCATGGTACCTTCGCGCCTGTAGAGCGTAAACACGAGAACAGCATGTCGAATCCCTGGCTGCAACGCTGGGCCGCCAACCAGATTGGCTGGCATGAATCGCAGGGCAACCGGCACCTGAAAAAGCACTGGAACGAGTCCGGGCGACGCGTGCTCGTGCCCTTGTGCGGCAAGAGTGTCGACCTGCGCTGGCTGCTGGACCGTGACAACACCGTGGTCGGAGTGGAGCTGGCGGACGTCGCCGCCCGGGCTTTTTTTCACGAGCAGTCCCTGCCGTTCGAACGGGTCGACGGTGCGTTGCCGGAATATCGCACGCTAGACCAGCGTCTCAGAATTGTGGTCGGCGATTTTTTCGCGTTCGAGGAGACCGGTTTTGACGGCGTGTTCGATCGCGGCGCGCTGATCGCCCTTCCGCCCGAGCTTCGGTACCGCTACGTGCAGCATCTAGAAGCGCGCCTCGAGCCGGGCGCGGCGCATCTGCTGGTAACGCTCGAGTACCCGCAGGCAGCAGTCAAGGGACCGCCGTTTGCGGTGATGCGCGACGAGGTGCTGCAGTATTACCCGAATCTCCGCCTGCTGACGGACAATGATGACCTGCCAAATGCACCGCCCAAATTTCGCGATGCCGGCGTGCCTTTTTTGCGCGAGCTGGTATGGCGACGCGGCAGGCTAGATGCCCATCTTGGTCAGTGAATCGAGCAGGACGCGGACAATGCGGTCAGCCACCGGGTGCGTTGCCGCGAAGCGACCTTCCAGCTCGCGCGCGGCTGACAGGGCTTTTTCGCCGGGGCCGGCCTGCATATCATCGTGAATGCGTCGCAATAGTTCGCGGGTATCCGGGTCGAGCTCACCGGCGGTTTGCAATTCCTGCCGGAGCTCCTCGATGAGATGAGCGGTGTCCTTTTTCATGCGAGCGTCTCCTAGGGCGGCGTTGCCTGATCGATCCTCTGCCGTCAGACTACCGCTTTAAACCCTCGGCGTGCCATACGTGAAATCCCTGCTTCGACAGTCTCGCGGGCTACTGGTGTTTGCCGGACTGACATTGAACACCATCGTCTGGTTTACACCGCTGCTGATGCTTGCGGTCGTGAAGCTGCTGCTGCCAATCCCGGTGATTCGCCGCGGCCTGACGCGGGCGTTAATGGCCATCGGCGAAAACTGGATCACCGTCAACGCGCTGATACTGTCGCCGGTCGGATCGCGCTCGTGGACGCCTGAGTCGCTGCCGGACCTGCGTCGCGATGGCTGGTACCTGGTAGTCGCCAATCACCAGACGTGGGTTGATATCGTTGTGCTGCAGACGGTGTTCAATCGGCGAATTCCGTTCCTGAAGTTCTTCATCAAACAGCAACTGGTCTGGTTTCCGCTGCTGGGCATTGCGTGGTGGGCGCTCGACATGCCGTTTATGAAGCGCTACTCGCCGTCGTACCTGGCCAAACATCCGGAAAAAAAAGGCCGCGATCTCGAGGCCACCCGGCGCGCCTGCGAGAAATTCCGGCATACGCCGACCTCGGTGATCAATTTTGTCGAGGGCACACGATTTTCCGAGCAAAAGCGCGACCAGCGACAGTCGCCGTTTCGTCGTCTGCTGGTTCCTCGCGCGGGCGGCATTGCGATCGCGCTGAATTCCATGGGCGAGCTGTTTGACGGTGTCGTCGACGTGACCATCGCATACGACGAGTCAACACCGACCTTCTGGGACATGTGCTGCGGCCAGCAGGTCAGGGCGAGACTGCATGTTGGCCTGCGCGAGCTTGACGCGAGCCTGTTCGAAGGGGACTACGCCGGCGACCGCGACTATCGGCGAGAGGTGCACCGCTGGCTCACGCAGATGTGGAACGAAAAAGACGCGCGCCTTGAGGGCATGCTCGCCGAGGCGCCGGATCGCGCCGGGGCCTGACAGGCAGTATCATCGTCCGCGGGATTCTGGAGTTTTCAATGAGCGGTCTTCACCACTACGACACGGTCGCGTTCGACGTCCGAGACAACACCACGATGCTGTTTTTCGCGAAGACCGCGGAACCCGGCGATATTGACGATTACCTGCTGGTCATGCGAACGATCAACGATGACTTTGATGAAATCCTCACGGTGGAAATCAACGAGGAACAGGTCAGCGGTGAGGCTTTGATCGACGAAGCGCGACTGATGGGTAATACGCTGCAGTTCACGCTTGGTGACTCGATGCGTGAATGGCTTGGCGCCGACGCGCTGACGATTTCCTTCGAAGAGACCAGCGAAAACATCGCGAGTATCGAGGCGGGCGCATTCCGGGTGCTCGGTGACCTGATCGCTGGCGGCAATGCCTGACAGTGTCTGTTTACCGCCTATACATTATTCTTTGCGCCGACGGCAGCCTGTACACGGGTATCACGGTTGACGTTGAACGTCGGTTGCAGCAGCACGAAAGTGGCAAGGGCGGTGCCCGCTACCTGCGTGGGCGCGGACCGCTGCAGCTGGTCTACGACCGGGCGGTGGGTGATCGCTCTCGGGCGAGCCGGCTCGAGATTCGCGTCAAGCGCCTCAGGCGTCGCGAAAAACTTCACCTGATTGCCGGTCGCCTGTCCCTGGAATCACTGTTCGACGAGGATCAGGTATCCGTGTCCTCAACAGTTGCAAAGACCGCGATCGGTTCGTTGAACACCGGCAGGTAGATTTGCACGTCCGGATCCCAGAGATCCCGGGCGCGACGCAACCAGTCGATGTTTCCGGCAAAGTCATCGAGTACGTGTGGCAGCAGTGTGGTTTCGCCCAGCGGCCGCGTGTAGTCGTCGAAATGCACCGGGTAGACGGTCGTCGCACCGGTCGCGGTCACCATCGCGGCCCAGTATTCCCGGGCGTATTCCTCGCCCAGTCGCCTAAGCAGAGCCGTACCGAGGAACACTACGTCCGCGTTGACGTCCACCAGTGGCGGCTCGCCGTAGCCGGCGCTGGTGTTGACGACCAGTGTGCCCTGCGGATGCTCAACGACAATCGTGTAGGTGATGCCCGCCCGAAACTCGCTGATCGGAGCCGGTTGCACCAGGGGCGCATCGATGGCGCCGTCGAAGGGCACTGTGGCGCCGGGCGCAATCGGCGCATGCTGCGAAGGATACAGCGAGACTCGAAACTGGCCGAAGTCGCCTGAGGCTTGTCCATCGGCAATCACAAGCTGCTCCTCCGGCACGCCGGCGCCTTGTGCGATGAGCGCACTCGATGGCGACCCGAAGACGACAGCGTCGGTGCGATTGGCAATGGCGCCCAAGTCCAGCGTGTGGTCGAAGTGTGAATGTGACGGGATGATCGCGGCGAGCCGGTCCATACGATAGCGAGCGATGGCGGTGTTAACGCTGGCGGCATCACTCTGTACCGGTCGCCCCAGCAACAGCCGATGCAGGGCAGGGCGGGTGAAATACGCGTCGATCAGCAGCTGCGTGTCACCGTCATCGATCAACAGATTGCTGTTGCCGAGCCACCGGACCGTTACAGTATCGGCGCCGCGGGCTCCCGCAGGTGCCGTCGTCACGCCAGCATCGTCGATCGATGGCCGGTTGTGCCACGCGATAATGATCGCAAGAGTGACCACAAGCAATGCAAGCAGCACTGCGACAACGGTGTTTCGCACACTGCGGAACAGGGTCGCAAGAGACACAAGCTGCATAGGAGAGACCCGGGAGGCTTACCAGGGGCGAATTATACGGTCGTCACGACCACGGGGTGTTAGCCAAAGCTGATCTGGGCGGCGTGGTCGCGGGCGCTGTCTTCGTCGGTCAGCACCGCTTCCCGGAAGGTCATCCATGCTGCATCCCAGTCAGTGACCTTCGACGGGCCGAATACCAGCTTGTCGTGGAAGCCGCGAATTTCGTCCAGGTTGACGACACCGTCCGGGCGTTCCGACGCAAAATGAGTGCGGCCGGTGAACACCACCAGGCTCGTGACCGGGATATCGCCAACGGCCTGACGCAGCGCGCGGCACCGGCCTTCGTTCTGAATCAACGGATTGAGAAAGCGCTTGCGCACGTCGCCGTCCACCAGCGTCCACTGCGCGTCGTCCGCTGCACCGAACACCGTGCCAGAGCCGTGCACCGCACGAACGCAGACATAACCGGCAGCCGTCAGCATCACATGATCCAGCCTGACAAGGCCACCGTAGGCCCCGTGCATCAGGCTGCCCTCGGAGTGTGTTGATGAAATCTGTGCGATAGCGCGCCGCAGCTTAAGCTGCCCGAACCGCCGCAGCAGACTTCCGGCCAACCGCAGCGTCGCGCGGCGAAACAGCAGAGTGAGAAGCATGGCCAGCGCCACGGAAAACAGGAACGCCGCCGGGCCGACACTGGTGATGCCGGTTGCGGACTCTGCGCTGACCGCCGGCACCGTGGCCAACGGCAGTGCGCTCACTGCCAATCTCCCTACCATGGACACAAGACTAGGCTGAAACCCCATGTCTGCCAGTGACTTGCATCACGATTTCGCAGCTAGCTTGTGAAATTGTCGCCTTAAGTGCCTGTCACACCATCACAGAGTCCCGCTTGCCGGGCTTGCGACGTAGTAGCCGTCAATCCGGCTGACGCGAATCGCGCAACCGAACACCTCCGACAGCAGCTTGTTTTCCAGCACCTCCTGCTTCGGGCCGTCAGCGACGATCCGGCCGCGATGCAGCAGGATGACCCGGTCGATGCGCGGCGGAATGTCGGTGAGATGGTGAGTCACCAGCAGAATATTGCAGTCCACCCGTTCCTCGAGCAGTCGCAGCAGCTCGAATCGTCCGGCCAGGTCGAGGCCGCTGGTCGGTTCGTCGAGCACCAGGGTCTCCGGCGCATGCACAAGCGCGCGCGCCAGCAGCACGCGTCGTTGCTGGCCGGTCGACAGCGATGAAAGCGGCGTGTCCGCAACATCGGGCAGGCCGACGTCAGCCAGCAGCGATCGGGCTCGCTCACGCTGGCCGTCCACCACCTCGCTCGCTACGTTGCCATGCACGCCGACGCTTGCGTGAAAGCCGGATACGACCACATCGAGTGCCGGGAAATGCCCCGGGTAGGCGTGTTGCAGATCGTGGGAAAGCACGCCAATGCGTCGACGCAGATCCCAGACATTCCAGCGTTCGCGGCCGAAAATCTTCACCCAGGCATCGTCACGACGCTCCGGGTAGAGCTCGCGGGTCATTGTCTTTAACAGGGTGGTCTTGCCACTGCCGTTCGGGCCGAGAATCGCGACCTGTTCGCCGACGTCGATCGTCAGTGTGAGCCGACTGAAAACCCGCGTCCGGCCCCGCCACAGCGTCGCGTTTTTAATGTCCAGCAGGACGTCGTCGGCTTTGTTGCTCATGCGTCTTCAGGCCTCTACCGTTTTCCAGCGTCCGCGGCGAAAAACGAGGACGGAAAGCAGGGTCAACAGGCATTCCGACACCACGATGGCCGTGAAAACCCCGTACGGACCGAGCCCCACCGTTTGCGCGAGATACCAGGCCGCCGGGATCTGCACCAGCCAGAAGCAGATCAAATTCAGGATGGACGGCCAGACGGTATCGCCCGCACCGTTCAACGCCTGCACCATGATCATACCGACCGCATACATCGGGTAGCCAATGCCGAGAATCCGCAGGCAAGCTGTCGCAATATCGATCACAGCGGAGTCATCACTGAACCATCCGGCGATCGTGTTTGCGAACACCAGCAGGCTGAGACCGAGGCCGGTCATGAAGACAGCATTGAATTTCGCAGCCGTCCAGCCAGAAGATTCTGCTTTTTCGGGCTGACCCGCGCCCAGGTTCTGACCGACCAGCGTGGCAGTCGCATTGCCCAGCCCCCAGGCGGGCAGGAAGGCAAACTCCACGAGTCGTAAAGCGATCGTGTACGCCGCGATGGCGGCGCTACCGTGGACGGCAACAATGCGCATCATGACGATCCAGCTGCTGGTCGCAATCAGGAACTGGCCCACGCCACCGACCGAGATTTTCAGGATCCTGAGCAACAGGGGTGGCACCGGTTGCAGGTGCTGCCACGCGCACACGAGCCGTCCGCGTCCATCGAACAGGTGGTAGAGCTGATAAACCACGCCGACACCCCGGCCGATCGTAGTGGCCACGGCGGCACCGGTGACGCCCATTTCCGGGAATGGACCGAGGCCAAAAATCAGGCACGGGTCGAGCACGATGTTGATGCCGTTGGCCAGCCACAGCGATCGCAGCGCGATATTCGCGTCGCCGGCACCGCGAAACGCTGCGTTCAGCAGGAACAGGAACAGGATGCTGAAGCTGCCGCCCAGCAACACCGTTGTAAAACCCGCGCCGGTCTCGACGACGCTGTCGCTTGCGCCCATCAGGCGCAGCAGGTCAGCGCCGTAGCGGATGCCGATGTAGCCGATGAGCACACTCATCGCAGCGCCGATCCAGATGGCCTGGCCGGTGACAGCGGCGGCCGAGTCGCGGTCACCCTCGCCGATGCGCCTTGAGACCATGGCGGTGACGCCCATGCCCAGTCCTATCGCCACGGCGTAAAGAATGGTTACGAGGGCCTCGGTGATCCCGACCGCGGCCACGGCGTCCGTGCCGAGAACGGAGACGAACGCGATGTCGACAATCGCGAACACGGCCTCCATCGACATTTCCAGCATCATGGGAATTGCGAGCAGCCCGAGCGCGCGCGGCACCGGCTCTCGCGGGTAGTCAATGTCGCTTTCCTTCAGCGACAGGGCGACGAAGTTACGCAGTCTTCGCCATGCAGATAGAGCGTTCATGGAGTCTGTCTCTTTAAGCCTCGACAGAGGCGGCGACCGGCTGCGCCGGTCGAAGGCCCGGCTTCACCAGGCGGTGCAGATCTACGCGTTGCGCGTGTCGACAAGCGGGCCTGTCACAGCGCGAGCGTCGCGGACGGTGAACCGTACGCGTGTGCTGTAGCTGGAGTGCTTCATGGGCCCTGCAACCTGCAGTGTTTGACAGAACGCGTAAGGGTAATCATTGCCGAGGTATTGTCAACGTGACTTGCATTAGGCGAAATTGCCAAGAGAATTCAGTTATGCCCGAAGCCCTGCTGTACATCCTGATTTTTATCGCCTTCGTCGTCGTTTATGTGACTGCGAAGGTGCTGCACTACGTTCGGCTCAGCGACAAGCAGTGGGCAGCCGTCGACAAGTCGAAGTTGAAGAGCTGGGATGACGATGATGATGACTGGTCGTCGGATTCTCACAAGGATTGATTTACACTGCCGCCATGAGCCTAAACCCGAAACTGAACCCGCTGTTGCCGTTGATGTTCCTGGGACTGCTTGCGGCCTGCGGTGAATCATCCGACGGCAGCGATACGGTCGGTGTCGATGACGCCGTGAGCAACCCTGTCGGCGCACCGGACACGGCACCGGTGGCCGAGGAGCGACCGGCTCGCGATGTGTTTTCCGAGCGCCTCGCCTACGGAGAGGTGGACTCTGAACTCGTCTACGGGCACTTCGCGATTCCGGCCGACATGGTCGAGCCGCTGCCCGCCGTGGTCATGATCCACGAGCGTTGGGGCCTGAATGCCACGGTTCGGGAGCAGGCCGATCGGCTCGCGGGTCAGGGCTACATCGTGTTGGCGGTCGATCTATTCGACGGCCGGACCTCCTCAGACCAGGTCGGCAGCAACCGACTGATGCAGGACGTCATGGAGAGCCCGGACAATACGCTGCAGAACATCGAGCAGGCACTGGGTTTCGTTCGCAATGTGGCCGGTGCACCGGCGGTCGCGGTTCTGGGTGCCGACCTTGGCGGTGAATGGGCGTTGCGGTCTGCGAGTCTGTTACCGGATTTCGTCGACGCGGCTGTGACGGTGTATGGACAGGTGACCACCGATGCCGAACTGCTGGCAGCGTTGCAGGCGCCGCTACTCGGGTTGTATGGCGCGACAGACCGCAGTGTACGTGTCGACTCCGTGCGCGAGTTCGAGGCAGCATTGCTTGAGTTGCAAAAGGAACACGAGATTCACGTTTACCCGGATTCGGGTCGCTACTTCAGCAACCCGCAGGTCGAGAATCGTTACGATCCGGTGGCTTCGGCAGACGCGTGGTCGAGGATCCATGAATTCCTCGCCCGGAATCTCGACACCACCGCGCGCTAGACCGTTGACAACGGCTCTGTCTCGCTGATCCATCCGGCCCGCCCGCCATGATCCTGAAAACCATCCACACGACCTATCGCATGGCGAAACGGATCGTGGTTCTCGTCGTGGGTGTCACCGTGCTGCTCGTGGGTGCCGCACTCATCGTGCTGCCCGGCCCGGCCTTTGTTGTCATCCCGATCGGGCTTGCGATTCTCAGCATCGAATTCGCGTGGGCGCGTCGCTGGCTGAAAAAGGTCCGCGAGACCATTTCAGAGAATGCGGCCAAATTACAGGCGCGTAAGGCTGAGGCCCGAAAGGACGAGGCCGAGGAATAAAAAAAGGCGCCGGAGTGCTATTCGTTACGTTCTGACAGCGGTACGGTCCGACACGGATCCGAACTCCGGCGCCTGTAGCGACTGCGGGGGAACAGTCGCCGGACCCGAAGGTCCTGCGTCAGCTCTGGGGCTGGCGCGACCGATGGACGCAGTGGCTCGGACAAGGGGGAGAGTCGAGCCTGACCGCCCATCGGCAGGGGGTCTGTTGTCACCAAACCGGTAGCGTCTGGTCGTTATTCAAGGGGTCGCGAATTGCGCGCCGTAAACGATGGCCAGGCCGACGAAAGCCAGTGCGATCACTGCAATTGCCATCACCTGTAGACGAATCCGACTTTTCACGTTCCTTGCCTTTTTCCTGAGTAACTGCGCGAGTCTGCGCTTTGTGTCCGATATTGCACGTTGCGTGCCAACCCGGTATTTGCTTCTAAAACAATGGGTTAACACAGTCGCCCAGGGTTACGAAATTCCGTAATTTACGAAAAACCGTGTTCTTATTTACGAAATATCGTAAAGTTTGAGCGTGGCTGAGACCGACGATTACCAATGGCTGTTCCGCCGAGCACCGACGATGGCCACCGCCATCGGCAACAACGGTGTGTACCTCGATGTGAGCGATACCTTCGCAGAGCGCCTGGGCTTCGATCGCGACGAACTGGTCGGCCGTGCGCCAGAGACCTTGATGACCGACGCGAGCGCGAGACGCCTGATCGAGGAATTTCGGCCGGCACTGCGCCGCACCGGCAAGCTGCAGAAAAAGCCGATCAGTTTCGTCAGCCGGTCAGGCGACGTGATTGACTGCGTCACCGATGCGCTCGTGGAGTCTGATCGCGACGGCGCATTCATTCGCACCATCGCAACGTACAAGGAGGTGTCGGACGAGGCGCGGACAAATTTCAAGTACCGCGACCTGTATCGATCGACACCGGCGATGCTGCACACGATCGACGCTGACGGAAAACTGGTGACAGTTACCGATCGCTGGCTGCGGAAACTCGGCTACAAGCGCAGCGAGGTGATAGGCAAACCGGTCACCGATTTCTACGCGCCTGATGATCGTCTGCCGTGGACAGACGAACGCCTGCGCCGCGTGATCACCAATGGCGATTTTGACAATGTCGAACGGCGCATGCTCACTCGCGATGGTCGCGTGCTCGACATAGTTATGTCGGCTATAGCGCAGCGCAATGAGCTGGGCGCAGTCGACCGACTGTTCGTCGCGTCCAAGGACGTGACGAAACGCAATCAGGTGGAGGCAACGCTGCGCAAAACGCTGGCCGAAAATGCCCGGCTTCGCGACGAGCTTGAACGCGAGCGGGACTACCTGCGTGAAGAGGTCAACGATGCTCTGCGATTCGGATCCATAGTCGGTACGAGCCCGTCGCTGCTGCGGACCCTGCAGCGTGTGGACGCCGTGTCACAGACGCCGGCCAGTGTCCTGTTGCTCGGCGAGTCGGGCGTGGGTAAGGAACTCATCGCACGAGAAATCCACTCGCGCAGTGCGCGCGGCGACGGCCCGCTGGTCAAGGTCAACTGTGCATCGATTCCGAAGGAGTTGTTCGAGAGCGAGTTTTTCGGGCACGTCAAAGGCGCGTTTACCGGTGCACATCGCGACCGGGTCGGCCGTTTTCAGCTCGCCGACGGTGGCACCCTGTTCCTCGATGAGGTTGGCGAGATTCCGCTTGAATTGCAGGGCAAACTGCTTCGTGTCCTGCAGGAAAGCGAGTTTGAACGGGTGGGTGACGACCGCACGTTGACAGTCGATGTGCGTGTGGTCGCGGCGACCAACCGTGACTTGGAAGACCTGATCGAGCGAGGTGAGTTTCGCGAAGACCTTTACTACAGGCTGAGCGTATTCCCGATTGACGTGCCGCCGCTGCGACAGCGTGCTGACGATGTGATCCTGCTGGCGCAGGCTTTCCTGCGCCAGACCTGCAAGGAGTTTGGCCGAGAGCCGATGGCGCTGACCCGGGCGCAGGCGCAGACACTGCGTGACTACGACTGGCCGGGAAACGTGCGCGAACTGAAAAACGTGATCGAGCGGGCTGTGATTTTGTCACCCGGCAAAAGCCTGCAGCTGCAGGCGTCGATGCCGGAACAGGAGGTCCTCGCCGGCCGCAGGCCTGCGTCGGTGCCCGACACTGCGCTGATGACCGATGCAGACATCCGCGCGCTGGAGAGACGCAACACCGAGCGCGCACTCGCCGAGGCCGGCTGGCGGGTGTCCGGCGTCGGCGGTGCGGCCGAGTTGCTCGGGGTCCGACCAACGACGCTGGCCGATCGCATTCGTAAATGGCACATTCACAAGCCCGAGCGGTCTGATTAACTCCATGCGACGCCTGCTGACCCTGTTTTTGCTGATTCCCTCTGTGCTGGCCGCCGAGGAATCCGGCCTGCCGTTCGGCCTCAGAAGCGTGCTCGAACTGCGGCAGATTCCTGAGCAAAACCTCAGCATCCTGGTACGCGACATCGACAGCGGAGACACCCTGCTCGAGCTCAACGCCGAAGTGCCCCGCAATCCGGCGTCCACGATAAAGCTGGTGACCACACTGGTCGCACTCGACACGCTCGGTCCGGCCTATCAGTGGAAGACCGATATCTACGCAATGGGCGAACTGTCGAACGGGCGACTGGACGGTGATCTGCTGATCAAGGGGCACGGCGACCCATTCCTGGTCACTGACCGTGTCTGGCAGATGCTGCGGCGACTGCGCCAGCTAGGCATCCAGGACATCAGCGGCGACCTGATTCTCGATGATTCGTTTTTCGACGTTGCCGATTCCGATCCTGGTGCCTTCGACAATCAGCCGCTGCGCGCCTACAACGTGACACCCAGTGCACTGCTGATGAATTTCAAGGTCGTGCGCTACTTTTTCGAACCGGACATCGACGCGAATGCCGTGCATGTGCAGGTTGATCCGCCGCTGGGCAACCTCGAGATCAACAACCAGCTTCGGCTGCGCAACGGCAGTTGCCGGGGCTACCAGCGCGGGATTTCGATCACCCCTAACGAAGCAATCGACAAGATGACGTTTGACGGTCGCTTTCCGAACGGTTGTCGACGCTATGCCATGGATCGTACCGCTCTCGATCACGCGGCATTCGCGTTTGGTCTGTTCGTCTCTCTGTGGCGGGAATCCGGCGGGCGTTTCGACGGGCTTTGGCAACATGGCGCGGCGCCGGAGGACGAGGACCCGATCCTGAGCTTCGAGTCGCTGCCGCTGGCCGACCAGATCTCACGCATCAACAAGTTCAGCAACAACGTCATGTCGCGCCAGCTCGTTTACACCCTCGATGCCGAAATAAACGGTGCGCCAGGTACCGAAGCCGGCGGCGTTGCGGTGATCGAGAACTGGCTGGCGTCGCGCGGACTCGAGTCCGAGCATTTCGTCATGGACAACGGCTCCGGCCTGTCGCGTGAATCGCGCATGACGGCGCTTCAGTTCACGGAGATTCTCGACCACGCCTGGCAGCAGACATACATGCCCGAATTTCTGTCGTCGATGTCGCTGTCCGGTCTCGACGGGACCGGGCGCCGGCGTTTCGACGACCGTCTGCTTGAGGGCCAGGCGCACCTCAAAACCGGCTCCCTGGACCATGTCTCGGCGATCGCCGGCTACATGCAATCGCGCTCCGGACGGCGGTTCTCTGTTGTCATGATGCAAAACCACGAGGATATTCATCGCGGTCCGGGCGACGAGGGCCACATCGCCCTGCTCAAATGGTTGTACGAACAGTAGCCGCCGGTGCGCTACTATCCGGTTTTTAGCCCCGGAAACTACCCATGCGTCACCTCGTCCTGCTGAGCCTGCTGGTCAGCGCCAGCGCTGCGGCTGAAACGGCTTATGTCACCGACCAGCTTCGCCTTGGTATCCACCAGGCATCGGATACCAGCGATCCCGCGTTTCGCATGCTGGAGAGCGGTCAGGAGATGGAAATCCTGCAGCGCAGCGGCAACTACGCATTTGTGCGCTTGCCCGACGGTACCGAGGGCTACGTGAAAGCCGGTTTCATCGTCACCGACAAGCCCGCAGCGCTGATCGTGCAGGAAGCACAGGCGGAGACGGCGCGTCTGCAGGCCCTGAACGAACAGCTTGAGGCGTCCTTCGCAGAACCCGCCGCAACCATCCGAACGCTTGAAGGCGATGTGCAGCAACTGCAGCTCGCGCTGGATAACGCGAGCGATGAGTCGGAGGTGCTGAAATCGGAAAACGAGCGTCTCGTTGCTCGCGAAGCGCGCTACAAATACAGCGTCCCGTACACCTGGATGGCCGGTGCTGCTGTCGTCTGCCTGCTTGGCGGTTTCCTGCTGGGTCTGTGGTGGTTCGATCACCGCAGCCGACAGCGCCACGGCGGAATCCGGATTTACTGAGGCGCTCTCTCAGCCACTAGGCGGCCGCGCTGGTGGCATCGCTACAGCCGGTTTTCATCGGTAAATCAGTGTCTGAGAACAGGCCGTCAACGTCTGCCTGAGTTGTCGTTGCCTGCGCGTCTTCGAGCTGGCGCGCGTCGATGTGTGGCGCAAACAGATGCACGAAGTCCTGCATGTAGCGACGCAGAACGGCATTGCGACGAAAGCCGATCCAGGTTGTGCTGACCGGGAACAGTCCACTGGCGTCGATGGTTACCAGCTCGCTCTTGTCGTCGCATTCGTCCGCCATGCTGGCGACGATGCCGACACCCATGCCCATACGCACGTAGGTTTTGATGACGTCTGCATCGCGAGCGGTGAACACGACATCCGGTTCGAGGTCCTCGTTGGCGAATGCGCGTTTCAGTGAGGATTCACCGCCGAAGCTGAACACATAGGTGACCAGCGGATACTCCGCGAGATCCTGCAGCGTGATCTTGCGGTCGAGTCGAGTCAGCTCGTGATCGCGCGGTACGACGATTGTCCGTTCCCAGCGGTAAGCCGGCATCAACACCAGATCGTCAAACAGATTGTGCGAGCCGGTCGCGATCGCAAAGTCGATCTGGTTGGCGGCTACCATGTCCGCAATTTGTTCGGAGGTGCCCTGGTGCAGGTTGAGCTGCACGCCCGGATAACGGTGGCGAAATTCCTGGATAATCTCTGGCAGCACGTAGCGCGCCTGGGTGTGCGTCGTCGCTATCGACAGGGCGCCTTCCTCTTCCTCGTAAAAGTCGGACGCGAGCGCGCGAATGTTGTCGACCTCGCGCATGATCAGGCGTGCGCGTTCGATCACTTTCTGGCCGGCTGGGGTGATACTGCCGAGACTCTTACCCTTGCGAGTGAAAATCTGCAGTCCCAGCTCCTCCTCGAGCAGCTTGAGTTGTTTGCTGACGCCAGGTTGCGACGTGTACAGCCGATCAGCGGCGGCCGTGATATTCAGGCCGTTGTCTGCTATGGCAAGCAGGTATTTGAGTTGTTGTAGCTTCATGGCCTCTTTCGACACGGGCGCCTAAGCTGCTGAGACAGGCCCGCGTGCCAATGGTTTCCTAAAATTATTGCCGCTCATAAAGACCCGGCAATGCGTTGAGTTATAACAGGATGTGATAATTGAAGAAAAAAGTGGTCTTTTTGCACACCGGTAAGGCCGCTACCGTGCTCGTATCCAGTGCACCTGTCTGCTACACAGGGTGACATAACAACAACGGACCCAGCTCATGATTTACGACACTATTCTCGAAACCATCGGCAACACGCCGGTTGTGCGTCTGAATCGCATGGCACCGGCGCACGCCGAGGTGTATGTCAAGGTGGAATCGTTCAATCCGATGGCATCGGTCAAGGACCGCCTGGCCTATGCGATCATCACAGATGCGGAGGAACGCGGCCTGCTGACGCCCGGCCAGACGGTTATCGAGGCCACCAGCGGCAACACCGGAATCGCTCTGGCGATGGTCTGTGCGGCCAGGGGCTACAACTTTGTCGCCACGATGGTCGAGACCTTTTCCGTTGAGCGCCGCAAAATTATGCGCGGACTCGGCGCCAAGGTCATCCTGACCCCGGCCGCGGAGCGCGGTACCGGCATGGTGCGCGTTGCTGAGGAGCTGGCTGAGAAACACGGCTGGTTTCTGGCGCGCCAATTCCAGAACCCGGCGAACCCGGACTACCACGCCAGCACCACGGGCCCGGAAATACTGCGGGACTTCGCCGGTCGTCGGCTGGACTACTGGGTAACCGGTTACGGTACCGGCGGCACCATGTCGGGTGCAGGTCGCACCATCAAGGCGGCACGCCCGGGTGTGAAGATCGTCGCTACCGAGCCCGAAGCCGCCGCCCTGCTGGCCGGGGACGAGTGGAAACCGCACAAAATCCAGGGCTGGACCCCGGACTTCATCCCGGACGTGCTCGATCGGGATGTCTACGACCAGCTCGAAACCGTCACCGACGATCGCGCCATCGAGGTGGCACGTGAACTGGCTCACGAGGAGGGCATTTTCACCGGGATTTCCGGAGGCGGCACACTGGCCACGGCTCTTGCGGTCGCTGATGCTGCGCCGGAGGGCTCGGTGATCCTGTCGATGCTGCCGGACACCGGCGAACGCTACCTCAGCACGCCGCTGTTCGAGGGTGTCAACGAGGGCAGCGACGACGACTGGTTGGCGGCCCAATAACGGCACAGCGCCGTGAAAACTGGTTCCACAGCCGGGACGGTTATCGCTGCGCAGGTTATTGAGGCACAACAAAAAATGTGTCGCCGGTGAGACACTAGTCACAGCCGTTATGTCTAGCGACTGGCAAAATTTCGGGGTTTGTTTGACGAGGGGCCCCGTTGGCAGCAGCGCCCGGACAGCTTGGCAAGTTGCATACGATCGACAAGGCGAAGGCCCTGTTGCAATCGCTCGTGCCCCGCGCCTCGTGTTTTTGCGTCTACGACGCGGAGTCGAACTGCGTCTGGAGCAGCGACGGCGCCGAGGACGGTGAGCTCGATCGATTCCTCGCGGAATTGCCTGCCGAGTTGTTTCGCGGTGCTACCCCGGAACCCTACGTACATCGCACGTTAAACAGCGGCCGTACGGCGTTTGCCATGCCGGTTCAGTCCACCGGTGGACTGATGGTCGTGCTGTTTTCGAGGAATGCCGGTAAATCCACGGGCTTCAATCCGGGCATGCTGCACGACATCCTGTCGCCTGCGGTCGACATTATTGCCGAACGCCTGGTGCAACAACGACAGCTCGATTCGACGGTGCGCGACCAGGAACGACTGTTTGCCGAGCTCAAACTGGTTTACGAGATCGACGAACGCATCCACGGCGACTCACGCAGTCACGCCGGCCTCGCAAAGCTCGTCGGCCAGTCGGGTCGCTTCCTGGAGATTGCCTACAGTGTCCTGCTGATTCCGGCAAAACGGATTCGTATCAGCGCGACGCATTCCACGTGGCGCAACGTCAATCGTAAAGTCATCGATCGCTACCTGGTCGACCACATGCTGCCTAAACTCGAGGGACGTAATTACCCGGCGATTTTCGAAATCCCGCCGTTTGATGACGGCTCGGGTATCACCGAGCAGGGCTACCAGACGCTGTTGTGCCCGATCCTTGATCGCCAGGGTGTGGTTGAGGGCCTGCTGGCGCAGCTCGGACGCGTGAACCACCAGCCGTTCGATGACGGCCACCGTCGCTTCATGTCACACATCGGTCGCAAGGTTGAGTACGTCATTGAGCATTCCTTCGATGTAATGACGGGCCTGATGAACCGGGCGGGATTCGAGGCACAGGTGCGCGAGTCCCACAAGGCGCTGACTGACGGTAAACAATCGCACCAGCTTATCTACTTCGATATCGACAACCTGAAGCTCGTCAGTGACAAGTTTGATGCCGATGCAGGCGATGAGGTCATCACCCGCATCGCGGCGCTGCTCGGCGAGTCCCTGCCGAAATCCGCTGTGCTGTCGCGTCTCGATGGTGACGAGTTCTGCATTCTGCTGACCCACGCTGACGAGCAACAGGCCGTGGAGCTGGCTGAGGCGGCCCGCGAGCGCTGCCGCGAGCTGCGCTACCTGAAGGGCGACGAGAGTCTGCAGATCACGATCAGCGTTGGCATCTCGGAATTCAATGCGTCGAACGGCTTAAACGGTGAGGCGCTGACCGCGGCGCGTATGGCTTGTGACTCCGCCAAGGAACACGGTCGCGATCGCGTATATGTCTACGACGGCGCAAACCAGAGCATGATTCGCCGCCTCGACGACATGAATCTTGTCGCGGAGATTCAGCGCGCACTCGATGACAAAGGCTTTGAGCTGCTGGCCCAGCCGATCATGGCGCTGAACGCGCCGGACGACGCCATTCGCTACGAAATCCTGCTGCGCATGAGCAACGCCTCCGGCGAGCGCATTCCCACCGACTCGTTCCTGTCCGCGGCGGAGCGCTACCAGATGATGCCGCAGATCGATCGCTGGGTTGTGTCACACGCCCTGACCGCGATCGCGGAAAACGGCGAATTGCTGAAACGTCGCGGTGCGCAGTTTTGCGTCAACCTGTCCGGGCAGTCGCTGTCGGACGATGCGATGCTCGCGTTCATTCTGGAGGAGATCGAAACCATCGGTGTGCCGGTCTCGCTGCTTGGCTTCGAAATCACCGAGTCGGCGGCGGTTATGAATCTCGGTAAGGCGCAGGCGTTTATCCAGACCCTGCACGATCGAGGCTGCAAGATCTCACTGGATGATTTCGGCGCGGGTCTGAGTTCGTTCGCCTACCTGAAAAACTTCCGCGTGGACACGCTGAAAATCGACGGCAGTTTCATCCGCGATATCACCGACAATCGGATTTCCGAATCGATGGTGGCTGCCATCACCCAAGTGGCTAAAGTCATGGAGCTGGAAACAGTGGCGGAGTATGTGGAGTCCGACAACATCCGTTCACTGGTGGAGCGCCTCGGAGTCGACTTTGTACAGGGTCACGGCATCGGTCGGCCCGTTTCGCTGACCGACGTGCTGGAACGCCTGTGCGACGACTCCCAGCCCTGGCTGGACCCGGACAGCAAAGCCACCTAGAAAACACCGGCTTCGAGGCCCGCGGCGAGCGTCAGACCGAGTTCCTCACACTCCGCGAGTCGCGATTCGTCAAACTCGCCGGCGATTAGCACCGGCTCCTGCACTTCCCGTACATTCAGGCCATTCAGTATCCGGCGAATCGAGCTGATGGCCCCGCTACCGTCATTGCCGGCGCGTACGAACAGGGCAAAAGGTCTGCCGTCCATCTGGCCCTCGCAGGGATAGAAAGAGCGGTCCAGGAACAGTTTCATGCCACCGCTCATGTAACCGAAGTTTTCCGGTGTGCCGAGGATAAATGCATCACACCATTTCAGATCGTCCGGGCCGGCATCGAGCGCTTCGCGCACGCGCACCTCGACGCCGTCTACGCTGTCATTGCAGGCACCGCGGATGACCGCGTCGGCCATTGCGCGAGTGCTGCCGGACTGGGTGTGAAAAACGATCAGCAGGTGCTTTGGCATGGTGCTCTCCCGGCGAAGCCACAGTGTAACCCGTTGGGTTGCAATCGCTGATGCCAGTAGACTGGCGCCATGCTGTTCCGCCAATCTGATCTCGACACTGTGCCGTCGGCGTTGCGCGACGACGTCATCGAATTTGCCGGGCAGTTCGAGACCGCCTGGGCCACAGACGTCGTGCCGCCCGGCCTGTTACCGACCGTGGTGGTCAGCGAGTTTGCGCGTCGTGTGGCACTGGCCCAGTGGGACGTCGTCTCCGCCGGCCTGGCGCAGTCTGCCGATCAACTTCTGATCGATGCCGAGGCATCGATCGTCGACATGGAACCTGACGCAGTCCGACGCGAGCTGCGTCGCTTTCGCGATCGTTTCATGCTGCGGCTGCTGATCGATGAGCTCGGCGGAATGGCCGGTGTCGACGAGACCGTTCGCCGCTTGTCGGATCTTGCCGATGTCGCGATCCGTATCGCGACGCACACGGCGCGGAACAAAGTGGCCGAACGCTTCGGCGATCTGCTGGATGTCAACGGTCAGCGCATCCCGCTGGTCGTGGTAGCAATGGGTAAACTCGGCGGTCAGGAATTGAACTTCTCGTCCGACATAGACGTGGTGTTTTTGTACCCGCGAGACGGACAGAGTGACGGTCGTCGCCCGGCAACCGCCCAGGAGTACTGTATGCGCTGGTCGCAGCAGGTGGTCAGCCTGCTCGATGATGTGACCACCGACGGGTTTGTGTTTCGCGTCGACACGCGACTCCGCCCGTTTGGCGACAGCGGTCCTCCCGTGTGCAGTTTCGCTGCACTCGAGCAGTATCTGCTGACCCACGGCCGCGCATGGGAGCGCTACGCCTGGGTCAAAGCGCGAATCTGTGGTGAGTTGCCCTCGGCCGCGGAGCGCGAAGAACTCGAAGAGGGCCTCGTGCGACCGTTTGTCTACCGCGGCTACCTCGATTATGGCCTGATGGGCAGCCTGCGTGACATGCACCGCCGAATCGACGCCGAGCGCCGCGATCTGGCCGACAATCTGAAACTGGGTGATGGGGGTATCCGCCAGATCGAATTCATGGTCCAGTCGCTGCAGATGCTGCGCGGCGGTTCGCGACCGGACTACCGCACGCGCGGCCTGCTCGATGCCTTGCAGGCGGTCAGCGGATCCAAAGAGATGCCCGAGGAACGAGCAAAGGCGCTGCGCGACGCCTATCGGCTGCTTCGGCAACTCGAAAATCTGGCCCAGGCTCGGCGTGACCAACAGGTGCACGATCTGCCATCGAGTGCCGATGCGCAGGCGGCGATCGCGTTCGCGCTGTCGTTCGACCACTGGTCGGCGTTGCAACGCACGCTCGACGCACATCGGCATAGAGTGTCCAGTGAGTTCCGTGCGCTCGCCTATCCTGACGGACAGGACAACGACCGGCTCCGCAACGCCTGGCTCGATGACGCGACCGACTGGGTGGCCGAGTTGGCGGACCTGTCGCTGCCGGAGGCGGCACTGACCACATTCGCGGAGTTTCGTGAACAGGCGATGCGCCAGCGGCCGGACGACATCTCGGCGGAGCGGCTCGCGAACTTTGTACCGACGCTGCTGGCGCTCGCGGCCGAGCACGACGATCCCGCCCTGGTGCTGTCACGCAGCGCGACCTTCCTGACCGGTATCATCCGCCGCAGTGCCTACATCGCTTTGCTGAACGAAAACCCCGTCATCGCACAGCGTCTGTGCGATCTGCTGACGCGCAGCGCGTTCATCGCCGAGCAACTGACGAAACATCCGGTGCTGCTCGACGAGCTGATCGACTCGCAGGATGACAAGGCGTCATTCACGCTGGACGCACTCGACGCTGCCCTGCGTGATGCGGTGCCCGCCGGCGGGGACACTGACAGCGAGGCCTGCATCGAGTCACTGGCGCGCTTCCAGCGCGCCACGCTGTTTCGCATTGCGGTGGCGGAGACCAGCGGCGAACTGTCGTTGATGAAGGCCAGCGACGGGTTAACGTGGCTGGCCGAGTCAGTGCTCCACGTCGCGCTGGAGACAGCATGGCGCGACGTGACGAGGCGCTTCGGCAGGCCATTCTGTCGTGTTGATGGCGTGCTTCGAGAGGCGGGCTTCGGCATCGTCGCTTACGGCAAGCTCGGCGGCCTTGAACTGTCCTACGGCTCCGATCTGGATCTTGTGTTCGTGCACGATTCCGAAGGTGAGCAGCAGACGACCGATGTCGACAAGCCGATCGATAACGCGGTGTTTTTTGCCCGCCTGGCCCGCCGCCTGACGCACATTCTGACCACGCGCACCACGTCCGGTGTGCTCTACGACATCGATACCCGATTGCGACCCAGCGGTCGGTCCGGACTGCTGGTCACCAGTCTTGCCGCGTTCGAGCGCTACCAGCGCGACGATGCCTGGACCTGGGAGCACCAGGCGCTGCTGCGCTCCCGACCGGTTGCCGGTAGCCCTGCGATTGCCAACGCCTTCGAGACGATCCGACAACGAACGCTGTCCGAGTACGTGGATCGCGATGCGCTCGCTCGCGATGTGGTAACGATGCGTTCGAAAATGCGACGGGAACTGGACCGGAGCGGCGGCGATCATTTCGATCTAAAGCAGGGTCGAGGCGGCATCGCCGACATTGAGTTCCTCGTTCAGTATCTGGTGCTCCGCTCGGCTGACCGGTATCCGTCCACCGTCAGGTACTCGGACAATATTCGACAGCTTGACGCACTCGCCGAGGCCGGCTGTATCGATTTGTCGCAGGCGAGTCGACTGCAGGACGTGTACCGCCGCTACCGGCGCTGCGTGCATCGTCGTGTGCTGGACGGCAAGGACCGGCGCGTCGACCAGCAACGCTTTGTCGCCGAGCGCGATGATGTTGTTGCCGTGTGGAATGAGTTTCTCGGTGAGGCCGCTGGCGGGACGACTAGCGTATAATCCGTCGCGAGCAAGCCCCTCCAGGAGTCCTTCTTTGGCCGCCCGATCCGGAACCGTCGACCAGAACCTGATCCAGCCCAATGCCCAGCATCGCTACGGTGTGCGTCGCACGAATCTGCCGTTGTCGTGCCCGATGCCCGGCATGTACCTGTGGAATTCGCATCCAAAGGTCTACATACCCATTGAGGAGACCGGGTCGGCCAAGTGCCCGTACTGCGGCGCCGTGTATTTTTTCCTTGATGACGACGACGCCTGAGGTAACACGATGTACATTGTGACCGGCGGTGCCGGCTTTATCGGCAGTAACCTCGTGGCCCGAATGCACGAGCAGGGCTTCGACGATATCGTCGTCGTTGACGACATGACCGACGGCTATAAGTACCGTAATCTTGTCGACATCGATATCGCAGACTACCTCGACCGTATCGACTTCATCGAGCGCCTGGAGACGGATGCCGGTTTCGCAAAATCGATCAGGGCGATCCTGCACCAGGGGGCCTGTTCCACCACCACGGAATGGGACGGCCGCTACATGATGCAGGCGAATTACGACTACTCGAAGCGCCTCCTGCATGTCTGTGAAAAGCTCGATATCCCGTTTATCTACGCCTCGTCCGCGGCAGTGTACGGTGCGTCCATGTCGTTCACCGAAACACCGGCCAACGAACGCCCTCTGAATGTCTACGGATACTCAAAGCTGCAGTTCGATCGATACGTGCGACGACGGCAGTCCGGGTGCCAGGTGGTCGGATTGCGCTATTTCAACGTTTACGGTCCTCGCGAGCAGCACAAGGGCTCAATGGCCAGCGTGGCGTTTCATTTCAACAAGCAGCTGCTCGAATCCGGCGAGACCCGCCTGTTCAAAGGGTCGGACGGTTACGGTGACGGCGAGCAGCTGCGCGACTTTGTCTACGTCGACGATGTCTGCGATGTGAATCTCTGGTTTCTCCGCAACCCGGAGAAAAGCGGCGTGTTCAATTGCGGCACCGGTCGTGCGCAGTCCTTTAACGACGTTGCCAATGCGGTCATCGGCTGGCACAAGCGCGGTGCCGTCCGCTACATCCCGTTTCCGGAACACCTGAAAGGCGCCTACCAGAGTTACACGCAGGCCGATCTGGATGCGCTGCGGGCGAGCGGTTGCGACGTCGATTTCCGGCCGGTGGAGCAGGGCGTTCCCGCCTATCTCGAATTTCTAAAAGCGCATGGCGGCTGAACGCCTGCTTGTCGTTGGCCCATCCTGGGTCGGCGACATGGTTATGGCGCAGGCGCTGTTCAAAGCGCTCGCCACGCGTTTCCCCGGCGCAGATATCGACGTCGTGGCGCCCGGTTGGTCAGTACCGATCGTTGCGCGCATGCCGGAGGTTCGCCAGGCGGTAGTGCTGGCTACCGGTCACGGTGAATTCGGTCTTGGCAAGCGTCGTGCACTCGCGGCTAGCCTGAAGGTGGAGGGCTACACCCGGGCGATCATATTGCCTCGTTCCATGAAGGCGGCGCTGGTGCCGTGGTTCGCCGGCATCCCGCGGCGGACCGGCTTTCGCGGCGAGATGCGATTCGGCGTGATCAACGATATCCGGCCGTTTGACAAAGCGTTGCTTGACCAGACTGTCAAACGATTTGTTGCGCTCGGCCTGGCGGCCGGAGAGACACCGGATACCATTCCACAGCCTGAGCTGCGCGTTGATCGCGAGCGGCAACAGCAGATCGTCGAAGCGCTTGAACTGCCGACAGACCGGCCGGTGGTGGCCATGATGCCCGGCGCCGAATACGGCCCGGCGAAGTGCTGGCCGCTCGAGCACTTTGCGTCGCTTGCGACCGAACTGGATGCGCGCGGCTATTCAGTATGGCTGCTCGGCTCGGACAAGGATCGACCCGCCGGCGACGCGATTGCCGCCGCGTCTGCGGCGATCAACCTGTGCGGAAGAACATCGCTGGAAGACGTCATCGACGTGCTCGCACTGGCCGAGCGAGCTGTCAGCAACGACTCCGGCCTGATGCACGTTGCGGCGGCAGTGGGCTGTCACGTGCACGGGCTGTACGGTTCGTCGTCGCCGGCGTTCACACCACCACTCACCGAGCGGCGCACGATCCACCATCTCGACCTGGACTGTAGCCCGTGCTTCCAGCGGGAGTGCCCGCTGGGCCACCTCGATTGCCTGAAAAAACTGGAAGTCTCGGAGATATTGGCGGCAATAGGCACCTAAAAGTGCCGATCGTCGTCTATCAGGATTTTTGGCCTTTCGCCGCACAAGGATTTCGTTGCGGTTCGCTCAGCGGCCCAGTATTGTATCTATTTTGTCGCGAACATCGTCGATCGTGATCAGTTCCATCGCTCTTTTGTCGCGAACGCGCTGGCCCCAGCGGACCTCGTCTTCGCTCTTGCCCATAAACCGGCGAAGCGCATCAGGATAGCGATTTACGGTCGTAGCCCGTGACCCGTAGGGCCCCGTGCGTGCCGGGTTGGATGTGGCGTACAGGCCGATCACCGGTGTACTCACCGTGGTCGCCATGTGTGCAGGTCCGGAGTCCGGGCAAATCAGCGCGTCGGCTTCGTCGATGATCGCGAGCAGTTGTTTCAGGCTGGTCGTACCGACACGGTTATCCACGTCGACGCTCGCCGAGATCGCCTGACCGTATTCCCGCTCCAGTGACGACGGCCCACCGGTCAGCACGACCCGCGCGCCGCGCTGTTCGACCAGGTGTCGACAGATTTCGACGAAGTGAGCCACCGGCCAATTGCGGAAGTTGCGTTGCCGCGCACTGCTGCACGGACTGATCGCCACCAGAGGTCGGCCTTCGTCGCGCAGCCCGCGTGCGAAGTCCCGGTCGGCAACGCCCAGCGGGACATCCCAGCGCAGCGGTGTCTCTGTTGCACCAATTGCCCTGGCAAAACCCATCATGGCGTCCATCGCATGCTCGTGGCTTGCCGCGGGAATCCGCGCGTTGGTGTACAACCATTGGAAATCTCGTGCCCGTTCACGGTCGAAGCCGAGGCGGATCGGTGCATGGATGCTCGACAGCAGACGGTTGGTACGCATCGATGCGTGCATGCAGAGTGCGACGTCGAAGCGGCGTTCGGCCAGCTGCTCACGCAACGCAAGCCGGGCACGTCGGCCGGCTCGTTTGTCGAAGGTGATAAACTCCACGCCGTCGAGCCCCGACATCAGCGACGATTCCAGTGTTCCTATGACCCACGTAATTCGTGCCTTCGGCCAATTGTCCTGCAAGCGCCTGACCACGGCCAGCGCGTGGCAGGTATCGCCGATCGCCGACAGACGGACGACGCAGATGGATGACGGCGGGGACGAAAGCAGAGACAAGTCGATGACGCGGAGACGGCTGCCTTGACGGAAACCGTCGTCAAAACCGAGGACGGCGCCATCGTATACGATACGGCGATCGTCAACCAGATAAGCTCGTCGAGCTTCACGCCCGACGGCTGGACACACGCCGAGCCGGTCGCCGGACGATTGCGCTCAGCCGGACGTGGTAACACGTACTTTGTCGGTAATATCCCCCGGCAATTTGTGCTCAGGCACTTCGTTCGCGGTGGGCTCGTCGGCCGGCTGATCAGCGACCGTTACCTGTTTGCCGGTGAAGACCAGACCCGGGCATTCAAGGAGTGGCGCCTGCTTGCGAAGCTCGCCAGCAACGGTCTGCGGGTGCCTCGACCAGCGGCCGCCCGCTACGTCCGCAAGGGTGCGTTCTACCGGGCCGATATCCTCACTGTGCGAATTCCTGACGTCCAGCCGCTGTCCGCAGTCATCGCCGAGCAGGCCTGTGACGAGGCCTTCTGGCAACGGGTCGGTGCCGGCATTGCCACATTCCACCATCGCGGAGTGCTGCACGCCGACATGAACGCCTACAACCTGCAAATCGACGCCGACGGAGATCTGTGGATGCTCGACTTTGACAAAGGTCGCATCGCGTCGCCGGGTAGCTGGCAACAGCGAACGCTGTCGCGACTGCATCGCTCTCTCGAAAAAGTGAGGCTGCTCGATCCGGACGTGCGTTTTGCCGAACGCGACTGGAGCGCGTTGCTGGACGGCTACTTCAGCGAATCCAGGTCCGCGTAGTAGTCCGCATGATCATCCGGCAGGTTCTTGAATTTGCGGTGCACCCAGAAGTACTGCTCCGGGCAGCTGCGAATGTGTGACTCCATCAGGCTGACGTAACGTTCGGTATCGGCGACCGGATCACCGCTCGGAAAATCTTCAAGCGCGGGCTGGACCGTGTAGGTGTAACTGCCGTCGCGCTCTCGCCGTGGGAAAAACGGCAACACCGCGGCATTGCCGAGCCGCGCCAGCGTGGACGTGGCCGTCGTGTGCATTGACGGGATGCCGAAAAACGGGATGACCTCGCTGCCCTTGCGATCGTAACTCTGGTCCGGTGCGTACCAGACTGCGCCGCCGCCCTTCAGGCTGCGCACCATCGCTTTGATATCGCGTTTTTCAATAGTTCGGGCGGCGTGTCGCTCGCGGCCGCTGCGCAGCAGTTCCGTTATAAACGGACTGCGATTGCGGCGGTACACCGCGTCGAACTCCAGCTCCTGGCTGAGCAGGCTGCCCATGATTTCCAGCGTCGTGAAATGCGCCGCGAGCAGGATAATGCCGCGTCCTTTCTGCTGCGCCTCATGAATATGCTCAAGACCCTGCAGGCGACCAATACGTCGATGCAGAGACGGGCTGCCCCAGCGTGCCAGTCCCATTTCAATAAGCGACATGCCGAGCGCGCGGAAGTGATCCCGGGCCAGTGCGTCGCGCTCGGCGGCCGACAACTCCGGAAAACACAGCTCGATGTTCCGGCGCACAACGGCGCGACGGCTGCCGGCTACGGCGTGCGCGATCAGTCCCAGGCCGCTGCCGAGTGTGAGCGCCACGCGATGCGGCAGTTTACACACCAGCCACAACAGCCCGAGCCCGAGCCACACGGGCCACGTGCCCGGTGAGCGGTATCGCGATAGCGGTTTCCTGTCGTCAGCCATGCGGCGCGAGCTTATGAACACGCGACCGCGCTGTAAAGCGGAACCGTCTGTGCCCGAAGCGGGTCGAAAGTTTCAGTACGTGCAGCGCACGCACTGCTATACGATCACAGCAGTTATGACGACCGACACCCCCGACACACAGCTGAGCCGACGCGACCGGAACCTGTTGCTGGCCCTGCTGCTGGTGCTGATAGCGTTGGCGGCCTGGATCGCCGACGTGCAGGCGGAAGGCCCGTACTGGCTGCGCAATGCGCTGCCGCCGCTGTTGGTGCTGCTGCTTGCCTGGTTGGGGTTGCGGCGCGGACCGCGACCGCGCGTCTTGCTGGCAGCCGTCGGGTTCGCGATCCCGGCAGTGGGTCTGTCGGCGTACATCCACTATGCGTACAGCGTCAACCTCAACGAGCTGTTTGCCGGCTCGTCGCAGCCGGAGGAGGTGTTTCGCTTCCTGCCAATTTACACGTCGGGCGCCGGTGTGATCGGCGCCGCGATCGGCTGGATTGTTGGCCGTAACCTGTAGGCGTCCGCTGATCTGTTAGTCTTGCGCGCTATGACACGATTCCTGACCGCAGCCTGTCTGCTGCTCACCAACGCATCGCTCACGGCGAGCGATTTTCCGGTGGCCGATTTTGTGCTGGTCGACAAGTCCGACCGAGAACTGCACCTGATGCAAAACGGCGAGGTTTTTCGCAGCTTCCCGATCGCACTGGGTATCCGGCCAAGCGGACATAAACAGCGCGAGGGTGACTTTCGCACGCCGGAAGGCCGTTACCTACTGGACCGTCGTAACCCGGACAGCGAGTTTTTTCTGTCGATTCGTGTGTCCTACCCGAACCCGGACGACATTCGCCGGGCAGAGGCACGCGGCGAAGACCCCGGCGGCCAGATCATGATTCACGGTCAGCCGAATATTCCGACGAAGTCCGAGGCCTACTACCGCACGCAGGACTGGACCAACGGCTGCATCGCGGTGTCCAACTCCGACATGATCGATATCTGGCTGATGACCGGCGAAATGACCCCGATCGAGATACGACCATGAATACCGACCTGGACGGCCATCCTTCAGACATGGGCATCGTCAACGCCGAGGTCTGGCCGGAGGGCAGCCTCGAGGTATTGTCCCAGCTCGAAGTCGACCAGCTGCGTTCGAGTGGCGAGGGCGGACTGTATCCATTGTTACGCCGCTGCATGCTCGCTGTACTCAATTCCGGCAGCCAGCTCGATGACACACGGGCGGTACTCGAGTGCTTCAAGGATTTCGATGTCGGCTTCATCCAGCACGACCGAGGACTAAAGGTGTCGCTGACCGGTGCACCGTCGATTGCGTTCGTCGACGGTCAGATGATCCGCGGCACGCGGGAACTGCTGTTCGCCGTATTGCGAGACATTGTGTTCACGCGCAACGAGATCGTCGACGACCAGCGCTTCGATCTCGAATCGTCCGGCGGCATCACTAACGCGGTGTTCCACATCGTGCGCAATGCCCGATTGTTGGAGGACGCCACTGACGTCAATCTCGTCGTCTGCTGGGGCGGTCACGCGATCGGCCGCGAGGAGTATGAGTACTCGAAGCTGGTCGGCTACGAGCTCGGTCTGCGCGGTCTGGATGTCTGCACCGGCTGCGGTCCGGGTGCGATGAAAGGACCCATGAAGGGTGCAACCATCGGCCACTCGAAACAGCGCGTCCGCGACGGTCGGTATATCGGAATCACCGAGCCCGGCATCATTGCCGCCGAGTCGCCCAACCCGATCGTCAACAAGCTGGTCATCATGCCGGACATGGAAAAGCGCCTCGAGGCGTTTGTTCGTGTCGGCCATGGCATCATCGTGTTCCCGGGCGGGGTTGGTACCGCGGAAGAGATTCTGTACCTGCTGGGCGTCATGCTGCATCCGGACAACAGCGAGCAGCCGTTACCAATGATCATGACAGGTCCCAAGTCTGCCGAACCGTACTTCCGACAGATCGATGAATTCATCGGCCAGACACTCGGACCCGATGCGCAGTCGCAATACCAGATCCTGATTGATGATCCTCGGGGTGTGGCGCGTGCGCTGCAGTCCGGGCTGAAAAAGGTTCGTGACTTCCGCAGGCAGCACGGTGACGCCTACTACTACAACTGGCGCCTGCGCATCGAAGCTGAATTCCAGCGACCGTTCCGGGCGACTCATGAGTCGATGTCGTCACTGACCATCCATGAGGATCTGCCGACACACGAACTGGCTGCGAATCTGCGCAGGGCGTTTTCCGGCATCGTCTCCGGCAATGTGCGCGAGGACACAGCGGCGGCGATCGAGGCCCACGGCCCGTTCACGATCAACGGTTCGCAACGGATTATGTCGCTGCTCGACGCCCTGCTACAGGCCTTTGTGGAACAGCGTCGAATGAAGATAGCAGCCGGTGACTACGAGCCGTGCTATGAGGTTGTCACCTGAGTCGACAGGCAAAAGCGTGACGCAGTCATCACCGCGGCCGCTGATTAAGTAAAAAAACAACTTAAGCAACTGATTTAATTGATAATTAAAGGCATCGGCACTGTGACTCAGTTCCTGTCGGACACGCGCTGCATTACCTAACATATCCTTCACATGGATCGATAGAGCAAGGGATATGCCGGACAGCAAGAACCTTCGGTGGCTCGACGACTACGACGCAAAGGCAAAGGAATCTGCCGACGACGCGTCGATCGCGACCGACCAGCCTGCGGCGAACGACGCCGACGGGTGGCAGCAGTACCGACGTTGGGTAACCAAAGCGCCGGCACCGACGTCACGCCGTGTGGGTATCGACCCCAACCTGTATAACTGGCGTAACTACCGAAACTGGACGGACGAAGTGAAACGCAGCTGGCCTACAGACGAGACTGACTAGCGAGCGACACAACGTTTATTGAAAACGCCGGCCTTTCGCCGGCGTTTTTTTTGGCTACCAACCCGGCGTATTTAACGGTGCTCCGTGCACAGATCAAGAGCGGAACTGCGTCAGGTTTCTGCCATAAACCCGCCTTGCGACGCGTCAGGGACAACAAGCTGTGAACCGCCTCACGGAGCGAGGCACTCGACGGCCCTATAGTCTGCGGAAAGCCTGACATTGGATGTAAGGACCGCATGTCACATAAGCACAACGACACGGATGTTCGCGGAGCGCTGCTCAAGAACGAGTTTTCGCGACAGCGATGGGAGCTGTTCCATCGGGCCATCGCCCATGCTAAGCAGTCAAACGACGCGGCGCTGGAAAACACCGACCTCGACAGTTCCGACACCAAAGCCTCCGGACCCTTCCTGAGTATCGTGAGGTAACTGTGGAACGACTCGCTCAGTACTGGGATGATCTTGACGACCTGTTCTGGTCATTCGCAGCCAGCGGCGAGCGCTTCCGCGTTGTACTCACACTGCTTGCAAGCGTCGCGGTCGTCGCCGCGGCCGCCGCAATCGGCGTTGCGGCAGGACTCAGCAAACCTCACCTGGCGCTCGGCGTCGCATCGTTGATGGTTGTGCTGCTGATGAGCCGCACAATCGCTACGCGCTCCTTGAATTACGAAATTTAGCAACCATCGTCACCCCGCCGGATACCTTCCGGTCAGTCACAACAGGGGCAACGATGAACACCACCGCCGAAAAGCAGACTTTGGGCTTCCAGACCGAGGTACGACAGCTGCTGCAGCTGATGATCCACTCCTTGTACAGCAACAAGGAGATTTTCCTCAGAGAGCTGATTTCCAACGCCTCGGACGCGGCTGACAAGCTGCGCTTCGAAGCCCTGTCGGCGAGCGAGCTGCTGGAAGATGATGCCGAGCTCGGCATTCGAATCGAGTTCGACAAGGATGCAAACACACTTGCCGTTATCGACAACGGCATCGGCATGTCGCGTGAAGAACTGGTGCAGAACCTTGGCACCATCGCCCGCTCCGGCACCTCCGAGTTCCTCAGCCAGATGACCGGCGACGAGAAAAAGGACGCCAGCCTCATCGGCCAGTTCGGTGTCGGCTTCTACTCGGCCTTCATCGTTGCCGATCGAGTCGTCGTCGAGTCACGCCGCGCGGGTGTCTCTGCCGGCGAAGCCGTGCGCTGGGAGTCTGACGGCCAGGGTGAATTCTCGGTCGAACAGATCGAGCGCGACGCGCGCGGCACCCGTGTCGAGCTGCAATTGAAGGACGATGACAAGGAATTTGCCGACCGCTGGCGCCTCGATAACCTGATCCGTAAATACTCCGATCACATCGGCTTTCCGGTCACGCTCGCCGGAGGCGACGAGGACGACAGCGTGGTCAATTCCGCCACGGCGCTCTGGACCCGCTCTCGCAGCGACATCTCCGACGATGAGTACAAGGAGTTCTACAAGCATCTGTCGCACGACTTCGCGGACCCTCTGAGCTGGAGCCACAACCGTGTCGAGGGCAAGCGCGAATACACCAGCCTGCTGTACCTGCCGTCGACGGCACCGTTTGATCTGTGGAACCGTGAAGCGCCTCGCGGACTGAAACTGTACGTGCAACGCGTGTTCATTATGGATGATGCGGAGCAGTTCCTGCCGCTATACCTGCGATTCATTCGCGGCGTCGTGGATTCATCCGACCTGCCCCTGAATGTCTCGCGCGAGCTGTTGCAGCAAAATCCGGAGCTCACCGCCATGCGCTCCGCGCTGACCAAGCGCGCGCTGGACATGATCAAGAAGCTTGCGAACGGCGACGACTACGCCAGTTTCTGGTCACAGTTTGGCCAGGTCATGAAAGAGGGCGTCGTCGAGGATCCTGCCAACAAGGAAGCACTTGCCGGTCTGCTGCGATTTTCGTCAACCGCGCTGGACGACGACAGCCAGGCGCGTTCGCTTGACGACTACCTCGATGCGGCGGGTCCGGAGCAGGACAAGATCTACTACCTGCTGTCTGACAATGTCGATACCGCCAAGGGAAGTCCGCACATCGAGAAGCTCAGGGCTGACGGTATTGAGGTATTGCTGCTGACCGATCGCATAGACCCATGGCTGGCCGACAGCCTCACCGAGTACAAGGACAAAGCAGTCGTTAACGCGGCAAAAGAATCGGCCGCGGAGACCGAGGAAAGCAAGGCGCTGAACGATGAGGCAAACAAGGAACACAAGCCCTTGTTAAAGAAGATTCGCAAAGTTCTCTCAGAGCGCGTACAGAGTGTGAATATCAGCCAGCGTCTCGTCGACTCGGCGGCCTGTGTCGTTGCCGCCGACGATGATCTGACGCCGCAGCTACGGCAGATGCTTGAGGCGAGCGGCCAGACTCTGCCGGACAGCAAGCCGATTCTCGAGATCAACATGGGTCACCCGCTGCTGCAGCGTCTCGACGCCGAGCATGATGACGACCGCTTTGAAGCGCTGGCTGGCATCGTGCTCGACCACGCGTTGCTCGCCGAGGGCTCGCAGCTTGAGAATCCGGCAGACTACGTGTCGCGCATGAACAGCCTGTTGCTGGAACTTGATTCCGGCGCCGCCGCGGCATAATACTTCGGCACCCGATGCCATCGGCAATCAGAACGTTATGAGCAAACCCAGCGACGCAGAACTCCGCGATAAGCTGACGCCGGAACAGTACAACATCACCCAGAACAAGGGCACGGAGCGTGCGTTCACCGGCAAGTACGTCGACAACAAGGACGACGGCACCTATCGCTGCGTGTGCTGCGACGCAAGGCTGTTCAGCTCGAGTCACAAATACGACTCCGGCTCCGGCTGGCCGAGTTTCTGGTTGCCGCTCGCCGGCGATGCAGTAAAGACCGTGCGCGATACCAGTCACGGTATGATTCGTGAGGAAATTGTCTGCAGCGCCTGCGGCGCCCACCTCGGCCACGTATTCGAGGACGGTCCCCAGCCGACGGGTCTGCGCTACTGCATCAATTCGGCATCGCTGGATTTCAACCAGGACGAGTGACACCGTCCGTCGCTCAAGGAGCAACACTATGAACAGGAGCCTCACCGGCTTTTTGGCACTTCTTCTTCTGGCCGGCTGCGGTCAGGATTCTGCGGAGCCTTCGGCGTCTGCAAGCAGCGAGGCCCCGGCCGAGACACAGGACACGTCGTCCGCAATGGAGGAAAAAACCATGATGGAACAACCGTCCGCCGCCCAGGTAGAACTGGTTCCGGGCCTGAAATCCACAACCACGACCGAGGGTGCGGGCGCTGTAGCCGCGGCTGGCCAGAATGTGGAAGTGCACTATACGGGCTGGCTGTACGACCCCGACGCTGACGGCGGACGCGGGACTAAGTTCGACAGTTCGGTCGATCGTGGCCAGACCTTCTCGTTTCCGCTCGGCGCAGGTCGCGTGATCCAGGGTTGGGACAAGGGTGTCGCCGGAATGAAAATCGGCGAGACGCGCGAATTGCTGATTTCGCCGGAAATGGGATACGGCGACCGCGGTGCTGGCAGTGTGATCCCGCCGGGCGCGACCCTGTTGTTCGAAGTCGAACTGATCAGCGTTCAGTAAATCTCGATGGCAACGCGCCGGTTGCGATTGCGACCGGCCGCGCTGCGATTGTTGCCGACCGGTTCAGCCGAACCGCGGCCCTCCCAGACCAGGCGTTCAGCCTCTACCCCCTGCTGCTGCAGATACTCCGTATAAGCGCGCGCTCTCTGCTCGCTGAGTCTGGCGTTATCGTCGGCGTCGCCAGAATTGTCCGTATGCCCGCTTACCCGAAGGCGCACTTCGCGACAGCGCTGCAGCGCGTCGGCAATCCGGTTTAGTCGCGGGAAGTGTTCGCCCGACACGTCGACCTGGCCGGCGCGCAGGCGAAAGCTGCCATCGAGCAGCGCGCCCAGCAGGGTGTCGCAGGCAGCGTGCGGTGCATCCCAGGTATCGACAAGGATCGACGTCTCCGGTGGCACGCTATCTCGCAATTGCGCCACGAGGCGCCGAAATTCTTCGCGCGTCGTCAGCGTGCCGCGCAGCGAAATCTCGTCCCGCGTCATAGCGGCGTCCCCGGAGTGCAAGCCGGCCAGCAGGGAAACCAGCAGTGCGCTGGCCTCACGCCAGTGATCCGGCAACAGCACGTGTCTGTAGGTGTCGGTTGTTGTCAAGCGTTGATCACCTGCAGCGCGGCCCAGTTCGACGAGGTGTGCAGTAGACACGACGTGGCCGCGCAGCTTGAGCTCGCCGCGCTGCAACTTGAGCTCCAGTCCGGGAGACGGCCAGGTCCGAACCGGGTCGTCGTCGGCCGCAGCGGGCAGGCACAGCAGGCAGCCGGCTAACAGCAGAGCAAATCGACTCATGCTGTGGTCTGGTCGGCCAGCAGTTCGCGGGCCTGTGCTACCCAATTCGGGTGCTTACTGGCGAGACCCTTGATGTGTTCCGACATCGCGGAGATGTCGTCGTCGGTCATGGCGAGCAGTTCAGCAACCGACTGGACGCCGTTTTCCCGCAGTGTGCGATCGATCGCCGGGCCGATGCCCTTGATGTCGGTTAGCTTGACCTCTGCCGGCGCGTCATTCACCACCACCTGCAACAGCGGCTGGTTTGACGCGTCGTCGATACCGTCCAGATCGGCGGGTGTCAGCGGATCGAAACGGGTCTCGTCGTAGCTCGGCTGTGTTTCATGCAGTCTCAGGCGTTCTTCAGCCTCTTCCAGGCGACGCTCGAGTCGTTCGGCATCCGCCGTACGCTCGCGAAACTTCTCAATAAGCGGCGGCAGTCGCTCCTGCCATTTTGCAAGTTCACTCTCCAGCCACTCGATCCGTGCAGCGTGTCCGCCAGACGGTGAGCCGGCCTCCAGCTCCTGGTTGCGACGATTCAGGCGGTTGTGCGACTGCTGCAACTTCTCGAATCGCTGTCCCAGGGCTTCGCTGCTGGACTGCGCGGCGCTCAAAGCGTCTGCACGCTGGTCGGCGGTGGTCTTCATCTCATGCACCTGCGCCATCAGCGACTGGTTTTGCTCGGAAAGCCGCTTGTGTTCCACGTCACGAACATCCAGTTGTTCTCGCCAGGTGTCGGTGATGGCGAGTTTCTCATGACGCGCACGACGGGCACGCAGCCACCACCCGCCGGCCAGTCCGGCCAGCAGCGCAATGACAATCAGCAGTGAGGTAAGTGGTGTCAGCAAAGTGTCGTAGTACTCTGAAAGTCTTCGAAAAGTCTACGTGATTTCAAACGGCCGTTCATAGTGACCCGTGCACGGTCTTTTCATCCGGTGTTCGACTCCGTATCGTGGCGCGTCCGCACAAGGAGACGGCATGGCCGGCCAGCCCGACAAGGAAAACCTGTTCATTCCCGGCCCGACCGGGCGTCTGGAAGCGATTCTCGAAACCCCGAGGGACTCAGCGCCTGCCGGTGCCGCCGTCGTCTGTCATCCGCATCCTCAGCACGGCGGTACGATGCACAACAAGGTTGCGCATCAGCTTGCGCGAGCATTCCTACAATGCGGTTTCCAGGTTCTGCGATTCAATTTTCGCGGCACTCAGGCGAGCGAAGGTCGTTTTGACGAGGGTGTGGGTGAAGTCGACGACGTACTTGCTGCGCTGTCCTGGCTGCGCGAACGTGCCGGTCACAAGGACATCTGGCTCAGCGGATTTTCCTTCGGGGCAGCGGTATCGGTGAAGGCGGCTGTTAAAACGTCACTGCCCGGCCTCGTCAGTGTGGCGCCGGCGGTCAGCCGTTTCGCCAGAGGGCTGGATGCACAGCCGGATTGTCCGTGGCTGGTACTTATCGGCGACCGTGACGAACTGGTTGATGTCAACGAGATGGTGGACTGGGTGGACTCACTGGCACCAGGACCCGAGCTGCTGGTGATGCCGGAAGCCGAGCACTTTTTCCATGGCCGCCTCGTCGAACTGCGCGGCCACGTCGTGGACTTTGTTAAACGCTCTTCCGGGTAGGCGACGCGCAAAAAGAAACCCCCGATCGGCTGTGAGCCGATCGGGGGTTTCTGCGAAACGCATCAGGCGCGGCACTGCCGCACCAGCGTCCGGCATCAGACCATGTCTTTCAGGCCCTTCAGCGCCGATACCTTGACGACCTTTGACGCCGGCTTGGCAGCGACGTCCATCAGTTCGCCCGGACGGAACGGATTCGGCACACCTTTTTGCGCCTTGCGTGCCGGCTTCTTGACGACACGCATCTTCAGCAGACCCGGCACGGTGAACATACCCGGTGCGCCGCGACCGCCAAGATTCTTTTTGATCTGGCCGTTGAGTGAATCAAATACTGCAGCCACGTCCTTACGGGTCAGTCCCGTGTCATCCGCGATCTTTGCGTAAATTTCTGACTTGGTGGGTGGCTTCTTGGTGTTTGCGGCCATTGTTGTTGTAACTCCTGATCAATAAAAAAGCGGGCGTGCCCGCGCGAAAAGCTGCGCGACCTTAGCACAAGATCTTTATTCAGGTAACGCTGAAATGCGGTAAATAAAGTGGTATGCGCGACCGATCGGTAGCCGCGGTCAGAGTCATATCGAGCTTGCCTAGTCGGTGTAGAACTGGCGCTGAAATCTGACCTTGTGGGTGTTGGTATCGCCGGGCGGGCGCACGCTGATATCGAAGATCAGCGTTTCACGGTTCGCGACCGTCAGCACACCGATGTAGTAGATCGCTTCCTGCTCATTGATCTGACGCAAGCTGAGGTCCTTCGACTGCCCCGTCAGATTGGCAGTGCGGATGTCGATATCGGCCTCCACCGGCTGGCCACCATCCGCAGTGACAATCGACAAATTCAGCATCGCCCGATTCTTGCTGCGGACAATATCGTAGGCCTGGGCGACATCGAGCGGCAGCTCGTCGGTATTGATGGCGCTGAAGTGTATTACGTGTTGCCCGATGGTGACGTTGGAGGCTGCCGCGGGTTGGGCGGGCGGAATGTCTGACTGACCGGAACCGCCACCGCAGGCGGCGAGCGTCAGAGTCAGCATAGCGATCAGGTAACGTTGGATATTCATCGTGCGGCCCCCTCTAGTGGCTCGTTGTCGAGCTCTGAGGCCACTATAAACGATTTACCCGGGCGTCAGAACCTGACGCCGGTCAGGTCCATGACCAGAATCATCGACGCCTGCAGCAGAATGATAACGATCACCGGCGAGACGTCGAAGCCGCCGATACGCGGGATGACACCCGAAAAGGGACCGAGTATCGGGTAAACCAGTTGCGAGATCAGCGCGGTGCCTGGATTGTAGGTGCCCGGCGCAATCCAGCTCAAAATGACAAAAATCAGTATCGCAAACATGAACAGCTGCAGCGACAGCAGGACGAGCTTCACCGCTGATGCGTAAGCGATCATGCTGATATGAGCAGGCACGTCCAACACGGCAAACTCGAACCACACGACAGCGTACTGCACGGCGAAGGTCACAATGACCGTCGCTGTGTCGATTCTGCCGATGGCAGGCACAACGCGGCGGATCGGAATGATCAGTGGTGATGTCACTTTCAGGATCGCCTGGGCGATCGGGTTGCGAAAGTCGGCGCGCACGATAGGCAGCCAGAAGCGCAATAACAGCACCAGCAGGTACAAACTAGCCAGGGCCTTGACGATAAATATCAGTGCGTTCACGTAAACGGTCTACTTGTTCAGTTCTGCCTGGTCCGCGAGTTCGCCGGCTCGGTCTCTGGCGGCGGTCAGGGCACGCGCAAAGATAGCACGAACGTCTTCTGCCTCGAGTTGATCCAGCGCGGCCGCGGTGGTGCCGCCCGGCGAGCGAACGCGTGCAATCAGGTCTGCCATCGGCAGGTCGCTGGACGCAGCCAGCGCCGAGGCGCCCGTCGCGGTTTGTATCGCCAGTTCCCGTGACATGGATGCGTCCAGCCCGAGTTCAATGCCGGTATCCGTCATCATCTGGATCAGCAGGTACACATACGCGGGACCGCTGCCGGACACCGCGGTTACCGCATCGATCAGCGATTCGTCTTCTACCTCGACAACATCACCCACCGCCGACAGGATTTCGGTCGCACGCTGCCGATCCTCCGGCGAGCAGTGGCTGTTCGCAAATACGCCAGTGACGCCCTTGCGCAACAGGGCAGGCTGGTTGGGCATGGCGCGAACAATGCCGGGTTCACCGCCCACCCAGTCGGCGATGGCGCCGGTGCGGATACCCGCAGCAACCGAGATAAGCAATGGCCGCGTGCCCTGTACGGCGGTTGAGATGTCGGCACAGACATCACGCATGACCTGCGGTTTAACCGCCAGCACAAGCTGGGCGGCCTGGCCCGCGACCAGCGCGCTGGATGCACTGCATCGACAGCCCGGGTAGCGGCGTTCGAGTTCGGCACGCCGTGCATCGACGGGCTCGGCGATAATCACCGATTCTGGGTCGGTGCCACTGTCCACAAGTCCGGCGATGATGGCTTCGGCCATGCTGCCGCCACCAATGAAGGCGAGGTGTGTCATACCGTTGTGCCCCTGGCGTCCCGTGCGCCAAACAGTGCCGTGCCGATGCGCACGATGGTGGCGCCTTCGGCGATCGCAGCGGGATAGTCGCCGCTCATACCCATCGACAGTGTGTCGAGTGTGTGGCCGTTGGCGTTCAAAGCCTCCGACAGTTCACGCAGCCGCGCGAACGGTGCGCGCTGTTCGAGCTCATCATCGCGGATGGCCGGCAGACACATCAGACCGCGAAGACGCAGCCCCGGCAGTGCGGCACAGGCGTTCGCCAGTGCCGGCAAGTCATCGGGTGGCAGTCCCGACTTGCTGCCTTCGTCGTCGATATTCACCTGCAGGCAAATATTCAGCGCGCCGAGTTCCGCGGGACGCTGATCGCTGAGGCGCTGGGCGATTTTTAATCGGTCCACGGCGTGAACCCAGTCAAAGTGCTCGGCGATCGCCCGGGTTTTGTTGCTCTGGACGCTGCCGATGAAGTGCCAGGTCAGATCGAGATCCGTCAGTTCAGCCTGCTTGACCAGCGCTTCCTGGAGCTGGTTTTCGCCGAAGTCCCGCTGTCCGGCCTCGGCCAGCAAACGTACAGCGGACGCGGGTTTGCGTTTGCTGACTGCCAGGAGTGTGACGGCTTTCGTATCCCTGCCGGCAGCGCTCAGGGCAGCATGTAGCTGACCACGGACGACGTTCAGGTTTTCCGTGACTCCAATCACGTTTTGGTCCGGTTGAGTCGCTATACTAGGCTCCGATCGCTGCCGGGTTATGGTAAGTCCGGCGCTACATCTAAAGGAATTTTCATGGCCGTTGACGTCGCTCAGTTGTTGTCGTTCACCGTAAAGAACAACGCGTCTGACCTCCACTTGTCCGGCGGTGTACCGCCGATGATTCGTGTTGATGGCGACATCAAGCGGATCAACATGCCCGCGCTTACGCACAAGGATGTCAATAGCATGGTGTACGACATCATGAATGACAAGCAGCGTAAGGACTACGAAGAATTCCTCGAGACCGACTTCTCTTTCGAGATTCCGAATCTCGCGCGTTTCCGCGTTAACGCCTTCAATCAGAACCGCGGTTCGGCGGCCGTGTTTCGAACCATTCCGTCGGAAATCCTGACGCTGGAAGACATCGGCGCACCGGCCATTTTCAAGGATGTGTCAATGCATCCACGCGGTATCGTTCTGGTTACCGGTCCAACCGGTTCCGGCAAGTCGACGACACTTGCCGCTATGATCGACTACATCAACGAGAACAAGCCGGATCACATCCTGACGATTGAAGATCCGATTGAGTTCGTGCATGAGTCCAAGAAATCGTTGATCAACCAGCGCGAGGTGCACCGCGACACGCTCGGCTTTAACGAAGCGTTACGATCGGCATTGCGTGAAGACCCTGACGTTGTGCTGGTTGGTGAGCTGCGTGACCTCGAGACGATTCGCCTCGCACTGACCGCCGCTGAAACCGGTCACCTCGTGTTCGGTACGCTGCATACCAGCTCGGCCGCGAAAACCATCGACCGTATCGTCGACGTGTTTCCGGCGGCCGAGAAGGAGATGGTCCGCGCCATGTTGTCCGAGTCACTGCGTGCGGTGATTTCACAGACACTGCTAAAAAAGATCGGTGGCGGCCGTATCGCGGCACACGAGATTATGATCGGCACCCCGGCGATTCGTAACCTGATTCGTGAAGGCAAGATCGCGCAGATGTATTCGGCAATCCAGACGGGGCAGGGCTCCGGCATGCAGACGCTCGACCAGAATCTGGCGGACCTGATGGCCAAGGGCCTGATCAACAAGGAAGAGGCGCGCTTCAGGGCCGTCAACAAGGAAAACTTCTAGGTCACCGTGCCCGGCTGAGTGGAGAGATAAAGGATGGAACGCGAACAAGCGGTAAGACTGACTCAGAACCTGCTCAAGAAAATGGTTGAGCGGAATGGCTCTGACCTGTTTATCACTACCGGTTTTCCGCCGGCGATCAAGGTTGATGGCACCATCCACAAAGCCACCGATACACCGCTGACACCGGAACAGTCCGCGATGATGGTGCGCTCCATCATGAACGACAAACAGATCAAGGAATTCGACGCCACGAAAGAGTGCAACTTTGCCATTTCGCCGGCGGGCATCGGACGCTTCCGCGTCAGCGCGTTTATCCAGCAGGGCAACTCCGGCGCCGTGCTGCGTACGATCACAACCGAAATCCCGACACTGAACGAACTCGACCTGCCGCTGATCCTGAAAGACGTCGTCATGAACAAGCGTGGGCTCGTCATCGTCGTCGGCGGTACGGGCTCCGGTAAGTCGACGACGCTGGCTGCGATGATCGGTCATCGCAACGACAACAGCCGTGGGCATATCATGTCGATCGAGGATCCGATCGAATACGTGCATCCGCACAAAGGCTGCGTGATCACGCAGCGCGAAGTGGGTGTCGATACCGAAACCTGGCACGCAGCGCTGAAAAACACACTGCGCCAGGCGCCCGACGTCATCATGATCGGAGAGATTCGTGACCGTGAGACGATGGAGTACGGTATCCAGTTCTCGGAGACCGGCCACCTGTGCCTCGCCACGCTGCACGCCAACAGCGCCAACCAGGCGCTGGACCGCATCATCAACTTCTTCCCCGAGGAACGCCGCGAACAGCTGCTGATGGACCTGTCGCTGAACACCAAGGCGTTTATCTCCCAGCGCCTGATCCCGCGCGAGGGCGGCATCGGCCGTATCGCTGCGATGGAGATCATGCTGAACACGCCGCTGATCCAGGACCTGATCTTCAAAGGCGAGGTCGGCCAGATTAAGGAAATCATGTCGAAATCCACCCGCCTGGGTATGCAAACCTTCGACCAGGCACTGTTCTCGCTGTATGAAGACGGCACGATTTCCTACGAGGAAGCCATGCGTAACGCTGACTCGAAGAACGAACTACGACTGCGCATCAAGCTGGAATCGAAGCGCGATTCCGCGATCGCAGATCAGCAGGCGGAGAGCCTGCATATCATGGAAGAAGACTCCGCCCAGACCTACTAGCGGGAACCACGCGCAATGAATGTAAAGCCGCTCTTCAAGCTGATGGTCGAGAAAAAGGCGTCGGACCTGTTCTTCACGCCGTTCGCACCAGCGAAGATCAAGATCGAGGGCAAGATCATGCCCGTCAATAAGCTCGAAATGACGCCGAAGATGGTCAAGCAGGCGGCCATTGAGTTAATGAACGAGGAGCAGCTCGAGACCTTCATGCGCGAGCTGGAGATCGATTTCGCGATCTCGGAAAAGGGCCTGGGGCGTTTTCGCGTCAACGTTTTCCACCAGCGCGGCAATGTCGCAATGGTGCTGCGTTACATCACCTCCGAACTGCCGACACTCGACCAGCTCGGTATGCCGCCGCAGATCAAGGACCTGACGTTGCTTCGTCGTGGCCTCATCCTGATGGTGGGTTCGACCGGTGCCGGCAAGTCGACGACGCTTGCTGCGATGATCAACTACCGCAACGAAAAAACCTCGTCGCACATCATTACCGTTGAAGACCCGATTGAGTTTCTGCATCCGAACCTGGAGTCGATCGTCAACCAACGCGAAGTCGGGCTGGATACGAAGTCCTATGCACGTGCGCTGAAGAGTGCCGTACGCGCCGCGCCGGATGTGATCCTGATCGGTGAGATCCGTGACCGCGAGGCCATGCAGTCCGCGCTGGACATGGCCGGTACCGGTCACCTGGTGCTCGGCACGCTGCATGCCAACAACGCTGCCGAGACCCTGGACCGCATCATTAACATGTTCCCGAAAGACCATCATTCGCAGGTCTTCATGGACATGGCTCAATACCTGAGTGCGATCGTGTCACAGCGACTCGTGCGCTCGCGCACCGGCAAGCGCGTTGCGGCTGTCGAATTGATGCTGAACACGCCACACATCAAGGAGCTCATCCTCAAGGGCGACATTTCCGCAATCAAGGAAGCTCACACGGAGTCGGGTGAAGCAGGTATGCAGAATTTCGACGACGCATTGCTCGAACTGTACAAGCAGGGCACGATCACGCTCGAAGAAGCCATGTCGCACGCCGACAGTCGCGCTAACCTCGAAGCCAAGATCAACTTCGGCGGATAATTCTCGCAGCCCCCTCGGGCCTGCACCGGTAAATCTGTTGCTACACTGTCGGCCCGCAACCTGTACGGACCGACGCCGTGGATCCCTACACGCCGCCCAGCAGTACCACCGCGAAACCGGTTTCCGGCGTCTGGCCGAGGCGAACTACAGCGCTGCTGCTCGCGCTGTTTATCGTCGTGAACCTGCTGCGAGCCGTCGACACCTGGCAGTTGTCGATGATTATGGGTGGTCTATGGCCCGGCGGCGGTGACAGTCACTATTCCCTGATTGCGGCCGTTTTCGTCATACGAGCTGTCGCAGCGGCACTCTATTTCATTGGTTTTCGCTGGTTTTACTGGCTGATTCTGGCGTCACTGCTCGCCATATACGTGGTGCCGCTGCAGTCCTTCCCGCCTTACCCGTTGAACGATCCTGCCTCGGTGACACTGGTGCTCGCCATTGGCCTCGGCCTTGCACGCTTCGGGCGGCAGTTCCTGTTTCCCTGGCGCCGCTAAATCCTCGCATCAAAGCCTTGCGCACCGCCGCTGCCCGGCGGCAAAAAACCTCGCCTTTTGGCTTCAGAAAAACAGTTTCGGGACCGATACCAACACCATGCCCCGTCACGCCGTGAATCCAGGTCTTGCCGCTGTCTGCAACGCAGCTTCTGATGCGATGGCCGTCGTGCGTCTGTCCAACCGGTCAATACTGCTTGCTAACGCATCATTTAAAGCCCTCTACGCTGATGACGAGGCGCTGGCAGCCGACAGCGTCGCGGCGATGTTATCCAGCCTGACAAGCGACAGCTACGGCCCGCAAAGCGTCGAAATACACGGCGTCGCACTCGCCATACGGCCGGAACTTGTAGCCCTGTCTGACGCCGACGATTGTGCGTTGCTGGTGCTGCGCGGCGCGTCGATTCGCGATCTGGCGGAGCGACTCAGCCTCGCTTACAAGGCGACCAGTGAGGGCATCTGGGACTGGGACGTGCAGAGCAACGAGCTGATCTGGTCGGAGCGCTACATGCAAATGGTGGGCCTGGATGCGTCGACGTTTAAACCGGCTGCAGAAACCTTCTTCGATCAGCTGCATCCGGACGACCGACCGCGCATCGAGCAGGCGGTGGAAGATCACCTTGTTCGCAAGGTGCCGTTCGATGTGGAGTACCGGCAACAACATGTCGACGGCCACTACATCCATGTCCACGCGCGTGGCCAGGCCTTGTGGGATGCGGATGGCCAGGCAACGAGAATGGTGGGCAGTGTCGAGGATATCCGCGAACAAATCGCAACCCGGCAGGCGCTGAACGAAACCGAGACACGCTTCCAGCAGCTGGCGGAGAATATCCCGGGCGCTATCTTCCGCTACATGCTGCGCCAGGACGGCAGTCATGAAATCGAGTATATGAGTCCCGGTTGTCTCGGCATCTGGGAGGTCGATGCGGCGACCATCGAAGGCGACCCGGCTGCCCTTTGGGCAATGATTATCGACGAGGACATCGAGTCGGTGCAGGAGTCGGTGGCGCAGTCCGCTGAGACACTGACGCCGTGGGATATCCAGTTCCGGGTTGTCACGCCGTCGGGTAACCACAAGTGTCTGCACGGACGGGGTTTGCCCCGTCGCGGCGAAGAGGGAGCCGTCGTCTGGAATACGCTGGTGCTCGACATTTCCGACCAGGTAAAGATGGAGGCCGAACTCCGCGAGAGTCGCGAGTTGTTCTACCGCTCACAAAAGACCGAGTCACTGGGACAATTGACCGGCGGCCTCGCGCACGACTTCAACAACCTGCTGGCCATCATCCTTGGCAATCTTGAGCTGTTGTCAGACAAACTGGATGATCGTCTGCACAGCGTCATGCTGGATTCGGCGCTCAACGCGACCCGTCGAGGCCGCGATCTGACCCACAGTTTGCTGGCCTTCGCGCGCCGCGCGACATTGCAGCCTGAGCCACTGGCTGTCGACGTGGTTGCTGACGATCTTACCCAGCTGCTCAAACGCACGCTGCCGGCGTCGATTGATTTCTCGACGGAAGCCGCATGGGCACTGCCGCTGCTGGTGGTTGATCGCTCCGCATTCGAAAGTGCGTTGCTGAATCTTGTGTTGAATGCCCGCGACGCGGTCGGCAAGACCGGACAGATTCGCATTCGTTTTGACAAGCGCAGCATCTCCGCAGACAACAGCAATAAGCTGCCGCCCGGAGACTACGTCGTGGTTGAGGTCATCGATAACGGAGAGGGCATCAGTGACGACGTTCTGTCGCGTGTTTTCGAACCGTTTTACACGACCAAGTCCGAGGGCGAGGGGAGCGGCCTGGGTTTGTCTATTGTGGACGGCTTCGTCAACCAGTCGGGCGGATCCATCGCCATCACCAGCCAACCCGGTGAGGGGACGACAGTGACCATGCTGTTTCCGGCATACAGTGATGCCGACACGGAAAGCCACCCGATCGACGAAGCCGAGGACCTGTCGCGGGCCCGCTGCACGCACACTGTGCTGGTTGTCGAGGACGAGCCGGAAGTACGCGACATGCTGTGCCGGCGACTGGAGTCGGAGGGTTATCGGGTGCTTGCGGCGGATGACGGCGAGCGGGGCAAGTCGCTGTTAAGCGAACACCTCGACAGCATCGACCTGGTGTTGACCGATTACGTAATGCCGGGTCCCGTACAGGGGTCGGACCTCGCAGAGTTTGTGAAAGCCGCTAATCCGGACCTGCCGGTGGTGCTTTTGTCAGGGTTCGTCACGGCCTCCGACCTGGGGAAGACGGGATCGTCGAAAAGTATCGACGCTCGTCTCGACAAGCCGGTCGACAAAGCAGACCTGTTATCCACGTTGGACCAGCTGATCACCGTGTACCTCGGCCAGCGTTCGGCCAACGACGATCACAACTCCGAAGTCAGCACTGGCACTGATCGTCACCCGGCTTGATTCCGGGGCGCTGCGGTGCTGTGATCGGGTGGCAGGTTCCAGACCGGGACCTGACAGCTTTATGCCCTCGGAGAGAGCCATGAAAACCCGCGTCCCGCCGCCGGTCATTCTGCTGATGTTCGGCCTGGCAATGTGGCTGCTGGCCAGCCGGATTAGCATCCTGCCGTTTTCCCTGCCGATACCGACCAGCTTCATTGCGCTGCCCGCACTGCTCGGTGTCGGTATCGCGGCGGCTGGCGTGCTGTCGTTCTCGAAAGTTGGCACGACGGTCAATCCGCACCGGATTCGGCAGGCGTCCTCGCTGGTGACCGACGGTGTCTTTCGTCGGACGCGCAATCCGATGTACCTCGGTCTGCTGCTGGTTTTGCTGTCCTGGTGCCTGTGGCTGGGTGAGGCCGCAAATGGTTTCTTGCTGCTGTTGTTCGTCGTGGCCATCACGGAATTGCAGATCAAGCCGGAAGAGCAGGTGCTGGCCGACCTGTTTGGCGATGCGTTTCGGGACTACAGCCGTCGCGTGCGACGGTGGATCTAGGTCGACCCGGACGTCGCGCGGCCAAAAGGCCCGCCAGCCGGACTAGCGGGCGCTGTCCAGGGTTTGCATCACGCGGGTCAGAACAGCCATGCGGACAGCGACGCCGTTTTTGACCTGCTCGGTGATCACGGAGCGAGTCCCGTCGGCCAGTGAACCTTCGATTTCAATGCCGCGGTTCATCGGGCCGGGGTGCATGACAATGGCGTCTGGCTTCGCGAGTTTGATCGATTCCTCATTGATGCCGTATCGCGCGAAGTATTCGTCGATGCCGGGAATGCCATCGAGATTACCGATACGTTCGCGCTGAATGCGCAGTGCCATGACAACATCCGCGTCGGTGAGACCGTGATTCAGGCTGTCGGTGATCACAGCGCCGGGAAAGTCGTCGGGACTGGGTGCCATTGCGCCGGGCGATACCAGCCGGACTTCGGCTGCGCCCAGGGTATGCAGTGCTTGCGCGGCGGAGCGCGCAACACGCGAATGACGGATGTCGCCGACGATGGCGACCACCAGCTTGTCCAGCCCGCGCTTGTGTCGGCGCATGGTCAGCACGTCCAGCAGCCCCTGCGTCGGGTGAGAGACCTCGGCTTCGCCGGCATTCAGGATCGACACATGGTCCTTGACGTGTCGCGCGATGTACGCCGGAACACCGGCACTGGCATCGCGAATGACCATGACGTCGACGCCCATCGCCTCGAGCGTGTATATCGTGTCGAGGATGCTCTCGCCTTTCTTGCGTGACGAGGTATTGACGTCGAGGTTCAGAACATCCGCGCCCAGTCGCTTGCCGGCCAGGTCAAACGAAGCACGGGTGCGCGTGCTCGGTTCGAAAAACAGGTTGGCCACAGTGCGACCCTTCAGGGCATCGCTGCGGATGACAGCGGCGCCATCGTCCGCAAGGAAGGCGTCGGCTTCATCGAGCAAGGCGATCAGCGTGTCCCGACCAATACCGTCGAGGGTCAGCAGATGTCGGAGCTGGCCGTCGGCCGTGAATTGCAGCGTGCGTGCATCGGGCTCTTTCATGCGCCGCGATTCTACGGGATTCACCCGGAGCCCGCGAGATAGCGTTCGGCGATGGTCACAGCAGCGGCGGCGTCGATGTCTTCCTTCGAGATGCGTCCCCGCTGACCGGCCGCGCGCGCCTGTTTCAGCTGTCGCGTCGCTTCCACCGATGAGAAGCGTTCGTCGGTCATGACAACCGGCAGCTCAAAATCCTCCAGCCCTTTTGCAAAGCGCGCGGCGTCCTCGGTCATGTCGCTGTCGGAGCCGTCGGCGCGCAGCGGTTTGCCAACCACGAGTGTGGTTGGCTGCCATTCCTGGATAAGGGTGGCGATGTGGTCGCGGTCAACGCCGGATTCGCTGTTGCGCACAACGCCCAGCGGACTGGCCGAGCCGGTAACATCCTGGCCCACCGCTACACCGATGCGCCGGTGCCCGAAATCAAACGCGAGAACGGTGTTCGGCAAACCTCAGGCGCGTCCGGCGTCAGGCGCGATTCGACTGATGTCGATACCGAGACTTTCGGCGGCCGCGGTCCAGCGGCGAGCGAACGGCAGTTCGAACACGATGTCGTTGTTGGCAGGGACGTTTAACCAGGCATTCTCGAGAATCTCTTCCTCGAGCTGGCCGGCTTCCCAACCCGCATACCCGAGTGCGACCAAGTGCTTGTCCGGGCCGCTGCCTGCAGCCATGGCGTCGATGATGTCGCGAGACAGGGTCAGGCAAATATCCTCGGACACGCGCAATGAGCTCTCGAACTCGTCTTCACCGCCGTGCAGCACAAAACCGCGCTCCGGCCCAACCGGCCCACCCATGACCACCGGTTTGTCGGCGATAATCGGATTGGTTACATCGATGGATAACTGGCGGAACAGGCCACCCATATTCAGGCTTAGCGGCCGATTGATAATGATGCCGAGCGCGCCGTCTGCATTGTGCTCGCAGATCAGTGTGACCGTGTTGCTGAAATTGGGGTCTTCCATGCCGGGCATGGCAATGAGCAACTGGTTCGCCAGAGAGGAGTGCTCGTCCATGCCGACAGTATCCGCCTGTCGGTCGGGGTTCTCAAGCGAAGGGACGAGCCGCTAGTTGGCGGCTGCGGCGACCGTGGTGGCGACACTGTCGCCGCCGAACAGCCATTTGTAGGCAAAACGTAAACGATCGTAATCCGCGCGGACTTCCGGCGGGAACGGGTCAAAAGGCGAGGCGCGGCGAAGAATATCCAGCGCTGCTTGGTCGAGGACCGGTGAGCCCGAAGACTTGCGAATGACGACACCGGCGAGTTGGCCGGACGAGTCGATCGCGACTTCCAGCGTGGGCGAACCTGACAGGCCTTTGGCCATGTTCGGCAGGTGCGCCTTGCCGACGCGCTCGACCCGGCGTTTCCAGCTGTCGAGGTAAGTGGCCACGTTCGATTCACGGGTGTCAGCACTGATGAACAGCTCGCGTTGCCGGTCATCATGAATCTGCAGCGTGGCTTCCAGTTCCTGCGGCAGCGGCAGCGTAGCGTTGACACCGGACTCCAGCAGCGCGGCTGTTCGCTGCGTCTGTTCCGGGTCGTCGCTAAGGTCATTGCTGACGCGGCGGTCAGACGGGGCCTGCGTTGACAGGAATTCGTCAGCAGACGCTTCGGCGACGCGTGTGTCGACGACGGCGTCACCATCCAGCTCGCCAAGGTTGTCGACCGGGACCAGGCTCTCCATCGGCGCCGAGGCGCGTGTTTCCTGCGAGGTGTTGCCACCGCCTTCCTGGCTTGCCTGAGCGAGGTACTGTGCGTCTTCGGGTCGGTCGATGTGCTGTTCGGGGTCGGCGACGATCGTGACTTCGAGCGAGATGGCGGATGCGAAGCGCTCCGGCAACGCTGGGTTGAAGCCGATGCCAATGATGAGAACGCCGTGGATCAGGGCGGCAAGAAACAGCATCGCCGGGAGGCGATCGGTTGTCTGGTCGGGGAGGAGCCGAAGCTCGTCCATCGGGTCCAGGCTAAATGCGGGTTCTGCCATGCTGTGCTCGCTCTTGCACGCGCGCATCTTCCTTTATTTATAGCGGATAAACAAGGGCTTAGCGCGCCTATAAGAGCCGTTAGTTTAAACGGTCGCGAAGGCCCGCGGTGAGAACCACGTCACCGCTTGAGGGTATCAGCAGGGCGTACTCAAGATCGAGTTTGTCGGCCAGCGTATCGAAGTTTTTGGCGCCACCGACCAGCAGGGCCGTAGCGGCTGCGTCTGCCAGCACCGGATCGGTGTGGATGACCGTGACGGCGACGGTGTGCGGCACCGGGAATCCGGTCGCCGGATCCAGAATATGGTGGTAGCGTTTGCCGTCGATTTCAAAAAAACGCTCATAGTTTCCGGAGCTTATAACCGCTTCTCCCGGGCGTATGTCGAGCCCGCCAAGCACCGTTTCGTCAAACGGCGAACGAATTCCGATGTGCGCTGGTCGGCCGTCGACATCGCCGACGACGAGCAGGTCACCGCCGAGGTTCACAATTGCCTTTTCGATGTTGAGTTCGGCGAGACGCTGCGCACTCTCGGCCAGCAGGGCACCTTTGGCTATGCCGCCGAGATCGATGGTCACGGACTCCGGCTTGCCGTTGCTGAATGGCCTGAGGCTGGGTCCCCGGTCGAGAATCGCCTGGATGGTCGCTGTCGCCGGAATGGCATCCGGTGGTGATGCGATGTTGTCGAAACCCCACGCCAGCTGCAGGTCACCGAGCGCCGCATTGAATCGGCCGTCGGTCAGTATTTCGAGGCGTGCCGCCTCATCCAGCAGGGTGGCAAGCTCCGCCGAGATGTCTGGCATCTTGCCGCTCGCGAGCGCGGCGTTGACCCGCGCCAGTTCACCGTCCGCCCACGGGTACCAGTCTCGTCCACGATGCTGCAGCAATGCCTCGATGCGCGTTGCGGCGTCGAGCGCCCGATCACGCGGTGCGTTGTAGATCGTCACGGAGACGGTCGTGCCGAGTGCAACGAAGTCGTGCCGTGTTGTGGTGTCGCCCTCGCAGGCAGCGAGCAGCAGCAGCGCGGCGAATGCGCTAGTGAAGCTTCGCGTCGATGGCATCAAACATCAGGCCGGCGATGTTCAGGTCGAACTGGCGATCCAGTTCGCGAATGCCGGTGGGACTCGTAACATTGACCTCGGTCAGGAAATCGCCGATCACGTCGATGCCGGCGAATATCACACCGTGTGCCTGCAGTTCCGCGCCGACGGCGCTGGCGATCTCAAGATCCCTATCCGACAGCGCCTGGCCTTTGCCGACGGCACCCATGACGAGGTTGCCGCGGTGATCCGTGTCCGACGGAATACGTGCCAGCGCGTACGGTACCGGCGTGCCGTCGATGATCAGGATACGTTTGTCGCCCGCCGAGATTTCCGGAATGTAGCCCTGCGCCATCGCGAATTGCCGACCGTAGTCGGTCAGGGTCTCGAAAATGACGCCCGCATTCTTGTCACCGGCTTCGACAACGAAGATCGATTTGCCGCCCATGCCGTCCAGCGGCTTGACAACGATTCGGCCTTCGCCTTCCAGGAAGTCGCGCATGTCTTGCATCGATCGCGTGATCAGCGTTGTTGGTGTCAACGCCGGAAACCAGGCGGTATAGGCCTTCTCGTTCATGTCGCGAAGCGCCTGCGGTTCGTTGACCACCAGCGCACCGGCGACCGCGGCCCGGTCGAGGATGTAGGTCGTGTAGACGTACTCCATGTCAAACGGCGGGTCTTTGCGCATCAGAATGACGTCGAGCTCACCAAGTTCGATCAGCTGCTGCTCACCGAAGCTGAACCACTGCTCCGGGTCGTCAGCGACCTGCAGGCGACGGGCATTACCGGTGGCCAGGCCGCCAGTCATGCGCAGGTCTTTTTGTTCGAAATAGTAAATCTCAGAGCCGCGACGCTGCGCTTCCAGCAACATGGCCAGCGAACTGTCCTTTTTGGGGGTTATGGCCTGGATCGGGTCCATAACGATTCCGACTTTGAGCGGCGCGTTTGCCATGGTGTCTGAGCGGGTCTGCGAAAAGCCGCAACTATACCGCCGAAATGTGTGAATCGCTTGGGATTTTCAGCCTCTGGAGCGGTGTCATAGCGAGCTTTATGCCATTATGATACAAGACGTTTTTTCCACTGAGGTACGCCGGTGTCCAGTAACGAACCACGCAGCTTGAACGGCCTGAAAATCCTGGTGGTTGATGACAGCAAAACGATACGACGCACGGCCGAAACTCTCCTGACAAAAGAAGGCTGCCAGGTCTACACGGCCATCGATGGCTTCGACGCCCTGTCGAAGATCGCCGACCACCAGCCCGACCTCATTTTTGTGGACATCATGATGCCGCGGCTGGACGGTTACGAGACCTGCTCGCTGATTAAGCACAACAAGATGTTCAAGCAGACCCCGGTGATCATGCTGTCGAGCAAGGACGGCCTGTTTGATCGCGCGCGCGGACGCATTGTCGGCTCCGAGCAGTACCTGACCAAACCCTTCACCAAAGACGAGCTGCTGGGCGCGATCAGCAACCAGATCAATCCGTAACCCGAAACCCGAGAACGACAGGACACACCGATGGCAGTAGTACTCATCGTCGACGACTCACCGACCGAGCTGCACCTTTTCCAGACCATGCTGGAAAAAAACGGCTTCAGCACGTTGGTCGCCGACAGTGGCGAGGAAGGCATTCGCCAGGCGTCCGCGAGCAAGCCGGATGTGATCCTCATGGATGTCGTCATGCCCGGTATGAACGGCTTCCAGGCCACTCGTAAACTGACCCAGGACCCGGTCACCGCCGGCATACCGGTGATCATGATCACCACCAAGGATCAGGAAACCGACAAGATCTGGGGCATGCGCCAGGGAGCGGTTGAGTACCTGGTGAAGCCGATCGACGAGAAACAGCTCGTCGCGCAGATCAATGCGGTGATGGCCGACTGAATGAGCGCCGAGCTTGGCAGCCTCGTCCGGCAACCCTTCGAACTGCTGCGCGAGATGGAAGCACGCAGTGCCGCGGCGCACCCGAGTGCCGGCGCGCATCTGTCCAACGAATGGGTCGGTATCGGCTTTCGCATCGGCGAGGAGCAATTCATCGCCGCGCGTGACCAGGTTCGTGAAGTGCTGATGCTGCCGGAGACCATGACACGGGTGCCCGGCGCCAAGCGATGGATTCTAGGCATCGCCAACCTCCGAGGTCACCTGCTGCCGCTGGCTGATGCCAAGCTGATGCTCGGCAGCGGCCGCACGACACTGCGCCGGGCCACGCGCGTGATTTCGGTCAACCACCGCGAAATACCGGCCGGTCTCGTCGTCGACGAGGTGATCGGCTTCCGTCGATTCGGCGAATCTGATTACGACAGCGAAACCCCGGAGACCATCGTCCGCTGCGAGCGCTTCCTGAAAGGCAACTACCAGCGCGGTGACGATACCTGGCCGGTGTTCGATCTGTTCGATTTTGTTGAGAGCAATCTTTTCCTGCAGGCGGCTGAGGAATAGCCAACGCGGGATTGAAACGAGCGACATGCAATGAGTGACACAACCGAAACTTCAAAGATTTTCAGGAGCGTGGCAATTTTCGCCGCACTGCTGCTGGCAATCTCCATGGCCTTCGTATTTCTGCAGTCCAACGGCACGTTCAGCAGCGGTCTGCTGGCCGAGCCCTGGATACCGATCGGACTGAACTTGGTCTGCGTCGGCATGGTGTTTGTGCTGTTTTCGCTGAGCCGACGAATGGCGACCTTCGAAGACGCCGCGCGCACCCAGGCAGAACAGAACGAACGCAATCAGCAGGCCATCCTGCGCCTGCTCGACGAGATGGGCAGCCTGGCCGACGGTGACCTGACGGTCGAAGCCACGGTGACTGAGGACATCACCGGCACGATTGCTGACTCGTTCAACTTTGCGATCGAGGAACTCCGTAAGTTGGTCGCCACGGTAAACGAAACGGCGATCATGGTCGAAGCTGCCGCCAAGCAGTCAGAGAGTTCCGCCACCCACATGTCGCGTGCGGCCGAGAACCAGTCGCGGGAGATCAACGAGGCCACCAAGTCGATCGTGTCCATGGCCGCTTCTATCGAAGAAGTATCTGGCAACGCGGAACGCTCGTCTGACGTTGCCCGCCACTCGGTGGAGGTTGCGCACAAAGGTGGCGAAGCGGTACGTCGCACGATCGACGGCATGAACACCATTCGCGAGACCATCCAGGACACCTCGAAGCGCATTAAGCGGCTCGGGGAAAGCTCACAGGAAATCGGCAACATCGTCGAGTTGATCAACGACATCGCCGAGCAGACCAATATCCTCGCCCTGAACGCATCCATCCAGGCCTCGATGGCCGGTGAAGCCGGTCGCGGTTTCGCGGTGGTTGCGGACGAGGTTCAGCGACTTGCCGAACGCTCGACGAATGCAACCAAGCAGATTGAGGTGCTGGTCAGCACGATTCAGGCCGACACCAAGGAGGCTGTCGTGTCGATGGAGCGCAGCACAACGGACGTTGTCGGTGGTGCACTGCTGGCCGAAAACGCTGGCGCCGCGCTGGACGAAATCGAGCAGGTATCAAACCAGATCGCGAGTCTGGTCCAGAACATCTCCAGCTCGGCCCGCGAACAGGCGGGCTCGGCGGCTGACGTTACGCGACGCACGACGCGCCTGCGCGAAATCAGTGATCAGACCGGTAAAGCAACCAGCGCAACCGCGGCCGCCATTTCCAAGTTGTCCGAATTCGCGTCGCAGCTTCGCAAGAGCGTGTCCGGCTTTACGTTGCCGGAACAGCGGGGCGCCGGCTAGGGCCGACCGGACGAGGACGCCGTGAGCGAGCAGTTGAGCATCAGCGAGGAACAGATCCCCGGCAACGCGCTGGCGATCGTCAGCGCCGAGCTGATGGAGACCATCCGCGGTGCCCACCTGGCGCTGGAAGACTGCGTCGACGGTCGCGGGGGGTCTGCCGCGCTCACCAAGGCTGCCGACCTGTTGCATCAGGTCCGCGGTGCTCTGCAGATCACCGAGACCTACGGCGCAGCGCTGTTGGCCGAAGAGATGGAGTCGGCCTCCCGCTACCTTGCCAGTCTCAGGGCCGGCAAGGGGCGCGAGGACGGGCTCGATGCGCTGACACGCGCCATGGTGCAGCTCCCGTCCTACGTCGAACGACTGCTGGCCGGCGGGCGCGATATTGCGCTGGTACTACTGCCAATCCTGAACGACCTTCGCGCAGCGCGCGGGGAACCGCTGCTGTCGGAAGGCACACTGTTGCTGCTGAACCTGTCGCCGTCGCGTGCCTCCAACGACCGCGAGAGCAAGCCGGAAAACGAGCAGGAGTTGCTGGCCATTGCGAAGCGGCTGCGGCCGAAGTATCAGCTTGCACTGCTGGGCTGGATCAAGGGCGGCGATTCGTCGCGCCACCTGGAAACGCTGACGGCGGTCGCCGGGGCCCTGGAGAACGCGGCGCACCGCGATGACGTCTACCAGCTCTGGTGGGTGGTCGGCGGTGTGCTCGAATCACTGCAGAATGGCGGTCTCGAAACCTCGGTAGCGCTAAAGCGTTTGCTCGGTCAGACCGATCGGCAGATCAAGCTGCTGATCGACGAGGGCGCCAACGCATTCGATACGCATCCGGTCGAGGATCTGCTGAATAACCTGCTGTACTACGTAGCCCGGTCCAGCACCGCCGGTGAGCGTATCGGTGAGATTCGCGCGGCGTTCAACCTCGCTGAACTGCTGCCCGGTGACGACCAGGTCGAACACGCTCGTGAGGCGCTGTCCGCACCGAGCGTAAAAATGATGGAAACCGTTGCGGCGGCTATCAAGGAGGACCTCGGGCGCGTCAAGGATGTGCTCGATATCTTCGTGCGCACGGGCATGAACAAGCCTTCCGAATTGGTGCCGCAGCTCGAACTTCTGAAAAAAATCAGTGACACACTGGGTGTGCTCGGCCTCGGCGAATTGCGCAGCGACATCGACGCGGAAATCGATCGCCTGCGAGCGGTCGTCGAACGCGACGGTGGCGCCAGTGACCAGATAATCCTCGACATCGCCTCGACGCTGCTGCGTGTCGAAGACCGTCTCGATCAGCAGCTGATTCGCCTGACCGTGCCGGGCGATGCGCCGGCGGCCATGCCCACTGACGGTATGGAGCCGAATGAGGCGGCGGACTACCAGCAGGTCGCCGAATCGGTCATGCGCGAATGCATCATCAACCTCGCCCGCGTGAAGGAAACGGTCAGCCAGAGTCTGGCCGCGCAGGCGCCGTCGCAGGGTCTGGACAGCGTGCCGTCGCTGATTCGCGGAATCCGCGCCGGCCTGATGATGCTCGACAAGACACGCGCGATGGAAGTTATCGACCGGATCGGCGAATTTATCACGCTGGCACTGAACGAAGGCGCAATGCGTCAGCTCGGACAACGTGAGACGGACCGGCTGGCGGATGCGATTGTCAGCATCGAGTACTACATGGAAACGGTAAAGGTCGGGCGCGCCGAACCGTGGTACATGCTCGATAACGCCGAAGCCTGCCTCGCGGTTTTGCGGGATGTCGGGGAGCGACTCGGTGAAGCGAGCGAACCGGCGGCACCGGCCGAGCCGGAAGTAGCTGCGCCTCCGCCACCGGTCGAACCTCCGCCCGTGGTGTCCGAAGACAAGGGCGACCTGGATCCTGAATTGCTGGAGCTGTTCATCGAGGAAGCGGGCGAAGAGGTCGCGTCGATCAAGCAAAACCTGCCGGCCTGGGCAAATGCTCCGGACGACATGGAAACCCTGATCAGCGTTCGCCGTTCGTTCCACACGCTCAAAGGCAGCGGACGCATGGTCGGTGCCGAGCGCGTTGGCGAATATTGCTGGTCCATTGAAAACCTGCTCAATCGGCTGATCAACCGCACGCTGGTGCGGACACCGCCGATGGTGCAGTTCATTCTCGATGCGGCCAACGCTGTGCCGGAACTGATCGAGCAGCTTGAAGTCGGCACGGAGCCGCAGGCGGACATCCCGCTGCTGATGGTGAAGGCGAACGCGTTCGCCGAAGGCGATCCGAATGCGGCCGACATGCAACTGGACTCGCCGACGACGGCCGACAGCGAGCCGGAACCAAAGCTCGAAATGGATCCGGTGCTGCTGGATATTTATTCCAAGGAAACCGCTGGACACTTGTCGGCGATCAAGTCCTATCTCGATGCCTGTGAAGGCGACAGTGCGCCGTTCGACGTAACCGAGAAGCTGCATCGCGCATGCCACACGCTGCACGGCAGTGCCAACATGGCAAACGTTGAACGCAGTGTGGCCGTGGGTGGTGCGCTGAATCGCTACGTCCGCCGCATCTACGACTACAAGGTGGGTTTCGATGATGAGGGGCTGAAGCTGCTGCGACGCGCCGCGCACGCGCTGGCAACGATCGTCTCCGACATCAACCAGCCGGATCGTGAACGCAAGGACTACAACGACCTTGTCGCTCGTTTGCTGGAAAAGGCGGATGAAATTCAGCCGGATGGCACGGTCGTCAGCATCAATGAGCAGGTGACAGAGACGGCGGACGAGCCCGAAGCCGAGTTGGCAGCCAATGCAGCAGTCGAGGAGGTTGCCGAATACGATGCAGAGATCGCATCGATCTTTGCTGAGGAATCGGCCGAGCTGCTGGAATCGATTGACAGCGCATTCGATACCTGGCGCGGCAACCACGACGATGCGCAGTCGCTGGATGCCTTGAAGCGCGATCTGCATACCTTGAAAGGCGGCGCCCGCACGGCCGGTATCACGGCGATGGGCAACCTGAGCCACGAAATTGAGACGCTGCTGATTTCGCTGGGCTACGGCTCGGTGCAGGGCAGCAACGCGGTCGATGAGCTGTTGCTGAGCAGCATCGACGAGCTGCACCGCATGCGCGATCTGGTCATCGCAACGCGGCCGGTGCCGGCAGCGCGCGAGCTGGAACGGCGCATACAGCAGGCGAACGCGGGCCAGGCTGTGGCAGCGGCCGATCCGTCGGTTGAAGAGGCGTCGATCGACGTTGAACAGGCTGAGCCGGCCTCGTTCTCACCGGAGCCGGATGACACGGTCAGCATGGTGATCCTCGATTCGCCGCTGGATAATGATCTCGCCGAGATCGCGTTCTCCGACGTGGATTCGGAGGAACAGGATGCAATGACGCCCGAGCCTGCGCCGGCGATAACTGAACAAGCTGAGGCGGATGAGCCGGTCGGTGAAACCGCCGCAGAAGGCCCCGCAGACGCAGAGCCTGTTACACAGAGCCCGGTGGAATCGGGGCCCGAGTCGGAGCCCGAGTCGGAGCCCGAGTCGGGACACGTGCCCGACGCTGAACCGGATTCCGAGCTGGAGCCCGAACCCGAATTGGCCGCGGCGTCCGCCGCCGAACCTGTCGATAGCGCACAGGATGACGATGTGCCCGCGGTCGTCGCAACGGCAGCGGAAGCGCCGCCGTTGCGAACGATACGTGCGGCCGATACGCGACAGGAGTTCGCGCGCGTCGATGCCGAATTGCTCGAAAATCTGCTGAACGCCGCCGGTGAAGTGAGTATCTATCACTCGCGTCTGAACCAGCAGATCAACACCTTCGAGTTCCACGTCGAGGAAATCGGCCAGACTGTGCAGCGTCTTCGCGACCAGCTGCGCAAGCTCGAGATCGAGACAGAGGCGCAGATCATGGCGGGACACCAGGAGACGCTGGTCGCCAAAGACTTTGATCCGCTGGAAATGGATCGTTATTCGACCATCCAGCAGTTGTCACGGGCACTGGCTGAGAGTGCCAACGACCTTGACAGCCTCCGCGACCTGCTGACCGGTGTGACTCGCGAGGCGGAAAGCCTGTTGGTTCAGCAGTCGCGCGTGACGGCAGAACTGCAAGATGGACTGATGCGAACGCGCATGGTGCCGTTTGAACGTCACGTCTCGCGCCTGACCCGGCTGGTGCGGCAGCAGGCTGGCGAGTCCGGTAAGCGCGCCGAGCTCGCGGTTGAAGGCGCTTCCGGCGAGCTCGATCGCCAGGTGCTGGAAAAAATGCTGCCACCGTTTGAGCATATGTTGCGCAACGCGGTCGTGCACGGCATCGAAACTCCGGAAAATCGTATTGCCGCCGGCAAGCCAGCGGTCGGCCGGATCACGATTCGTCTGCATCGCGAGGGTGCCGAGATGGTGATCGATGTTGCCGACGACGGCGCCGGTCTCGACGTGAACACCATTCGCCGCAAAGCGACCGAGCTCGGCATGCTGTCCGTCGACAGCGACGTAAAAGACGCCGAAATCATGGACCTGATCCTGACTCCAGGATTCTCCACCGCGGGCAAGGTCACCCAGTCCGCCGGTCGCGGCGTAGGAATGGATGTGGTTGCCAACGAGATCAAGAAACTCGGTGGCAGCCTGGCTATATCGTCCGTTACCGGTCAGGGCACCAACTTCACTGTGCGCCTGCCGTTCACTCTCGCGATCACGCAGGCGCTTATCGTGCGCACCGGCGACGAGGTCTACGCACTGCCGCTGCCGTCGGTTGAGGGTGTTGCGCGCATACCGCGGGCGGAGCTTGAAAACCTGCTGAGCCAGAGCGAGCCCAGCTACCAGTACGGCGAGCAGACCTACCGCTTCCGTCATCTTGGTATGTACATCGGCGGCAAGGCGGCACAGCTGCCCGAAGATGAAGCCAGCGTACCGGTCATCCTGATTCGTGCCGGAGAGTTTTCGGCGGCCCTGTTGACCGATGAGATGCTCGCCAGCCAGGAAATCGTCGTGAAATCGGTAGGTCCGCAGCTGTCGGGAATTCGCGGCGTGGCCGGCGCGACGATTCTCGGCGACGGCCGCATCGTGCTGATTCTCGATATCAATGCACTGGTGCGCACCGGAGCGCCGGTGGTCGAGCTGAAAAGCGCAGCGCCGGCTCCGACCGATGACCGTCCACTGGCGCTGGTCGTCGACGATTCGATCACCGTACGTCGGGTTACCGAACGCTTCCTGCAACGCCACGGGCTGCGTGTGCTCACGGCGAAGGACGGTCTCGACGCGATCGCGGTGATGTCGGACCACAAACCGGACATCATCCTGCTCGACATCGAGATGCCGCGCATGGACGGTTATGAGTTTGCCTCGCACGTTCGCAACGACGACCGCGTCGCCGATGTGCCGATCATCATGATCACCTCACGTGTCGGCGACAAGCACCGCGCGCGCGCCATCGAACTCGGCGTCAACGATTACCTCGGCAAGCCCTACCAGGACAACCAGCTTATGGAGGCGATTCAGCGGCAGCTCGAAGACCGGGGGATCGAACTCAAGTGACCGAAGAGCTCTACAGCCTGCTCGTACCGCTGGATGGCGAACGTCTGATCGTACCGCGCGCTTGCGTGGCTGAAGTCGTCCGCTACAGCCAGCTTGAGCACGAACCCGGCACCGAGGACTACATGCTCGGTAACCTGATGTGGAACGGCCGCAGTTTGCCGGTGGCTTCGTTTGAAGGATCCATGGGCAAGGACATTCCGTCGGTGACCGGGCGCACGCGAATCGTCATTTTCGTCGCTTCCGGCGGTGCGCTCAGCAACGGCTATTTCGGCGTGTTGACCCAGGGTTTTCCGCAGCTCGTGCGCGTGAACCGGGACGTGCTGCGTTTCGAGTCTGACGACGACTGGCCTGAAGAGGCACCGGTCCACTGCCGCGTCAAGATGATCAATGAATTTCCGCTGATCCCGAATCTCGATCGGCTGGAATCGCTGCTCGCCGCCACTCAGGCCTGAAGGTCACCCCAGTAAAGCTGCACCGCGGCCATAGCAGCGATTGCCGCGGTTTCCGTGCGCAACACTCGCGGCCCCAGTGATACAGGTGCAAATCCGGTGACGGCGGCATCCTCTTCCTCACGTTCACTGAAGCCACCCTCGGGACCGACAAGCAGGCACAACCGTTGGTCGTCGGGGGCTTTTGCGGCGGTCAGTGGTGTGTCGCTTCTCGGATCGAGGATAAACCGTGTATTCGGCAGCGCCGCCTGACCCAGCCAGTCGTTGAGAGCGATCGGCGTGTCGACAGACGGAGGTCGGGTCCGTCCGCTTTGTTCGCAGGCACTGTTGGCAATGCCCTGGTAGTGCGCGCGGCGCTTCTCGATGCGCGACCCTCCGAGCTTCACCGTACCGCGGTGCGTCAGCACCGGGGTGATGCGGTCGACACCGAGTTCGGTCGCCTTCTGCACGACCGTGTCCATGCGATCACCGCGGGAGAGTCCCTGCACCAGCCAGACGAACAGGGGTGATTCGACGTTGCTGTCGCGAGACTCGATTGCCTCGAGGGTCACCGCCTTGCGGGTAAACGACGTAATCCGCGCGAGCCATTCGCCACAGTCGCCATTGAACACGGCAACCTCGTCACCGGTTTTCAGTCTCAGCACTTTACCGAGGTATCGGGTCTGCTCCGGCGGCAAGGTGTGCACACTGCCGGCGTGGATAGGGTCGGGAATGAAAAGACGGGTCATGCCGCTTGTTTTTAGCCGTCGATCTGCCGACTATCGGCCTTGTCATGAATTCAGGCAAGACCACGCAGATATTCCGTGTCGATCCGGCCACTGGCCGTCTCGACAACGTGCGTTTCTGCGAGAGTCCGAATGCCGATGAGCGGCCGGACGATACGGTCGTCGATACACTGATTCTGCACGGCATCAGTCTGCCGCCCGGCGACTACGGCGGGCCGGCCATCGAAGCCTTGTTCACCAATTGCCTCGACCCAAACGCCCACCCGTATTTCGCGTCGATCGCCGGCCTCGAGGTGTCTGCGCACCTGTTGATTCGCCGCGACGGTGATGCTGTGCAGTTTGTACCGTTCAGTCGGCGTGCCTGGCATGCCGGGCAATCGCGCTTCGTCGACCGGCATCGCTGCAACGATTTCAGCATAGGTATCGAGCTCGAGGGCAGCGACGACGATCCGTACACCGACGCACAATACGCGACGCTCGCGGCGGTGACCGTGGCCCTGATGGCCGCCTATCCGGCACTGACGCCGCGACGCATCGCAGGGCACTCGGACATTGCACCCGGCCGCAAGACGGACCCCGGTCCTGCGTTCGACTGGCTTCGCTTGTATGATGAGCTGCATTAGGTCCTGGATAATCACAACGCATGCATCTGATCGCCCTGTTAATCGGACTCGTTATCGAACGGCTGGCCACGCAGCTGTTTCACCTGCGGCGACTGCGCTGGCTTGAGCGGCTGATCGACAAAGGGCTGGGCCATGCGGCCGGATTCTCCAACTGGCCCACGCTGATCCCGATTCTTGTACTCGGCGCGCTGCTTGTGTTGCCCGTGCTGGTGGTGACTCTTTCGCTGGGCGATTCCCTGCTGGGTATTCCCTACCTGGTTCTGTCCATCGTTGTGCTGTTTTTTTCGCTCGGGCCAAACGATATAGGCGAGGACGTCAATGACTATTGCGATGCGCTCGAGGCGGGCGACGATGAGCGCATCCGGCAGACCGCCAAGGCCATTGTTGAGGATGATGTACCGGAGGATGCCCTCGAACGCTGCCAGTGTGTCGAGGAGGCCGTCGTCGTGCAGGCGAATAATCGGCTGTTCGCCGTGATTTTCTGGTTTGTTCTGCTCGGGCCTCTGGGTGCCTGGGCGTATCGCGTTGCCGACCTGATGCGCCGCAGTGCCGTGTTCCGGTCCGCCCGCGAGAATCAGCCGGCGTCGATCGAGCAGGTGCGCTATGCCACCACCGAGTTGCAGGGCTGGCTGGCCTGGGTCCCGGCGCGACTGACAGCCATCGGCTACGCAACGGCTGGGCATTTTGAAGCCGCGATCAGTGCCTGGCGGAATTCGGATGAGCCGTACACCAACCGCGCGTCGCAGTCTAACGAGCGACTGCTGGCGCGGGTCGGCGTGGGCGCACTCGATATTCGCTCCGAGGCCGGCGACGACCCGGCCGAACGCGGCGTGCAGGGCGCAACCGCCGCCAATCGTCTGGTGTTTCGCCTGCTGATGATCTGGGCTTTTGTCATCGCGCTGATGACTCTGTACGGCTGGACCCTGTAATGCCTCGTGCGGCGCTGCTTACAGCGCTGGTGCTCGCTACCCTGTTGGCGGGTTGCGAGTCCGGCGACAGGACAGCCAACAGCGCTTCCGACGCACCGCGTTTCGTGACGCTGGCACCGCATCTTGCGGAAATCCTGTTCGCCGTCGGCGCTGGCTCGCAGCTGGTGGGTGTCAGCGCCTATTCCGATTACCCGGCCGAGGTCACTGAGCTGCCGCTGGTAGGGGACGCTTTCACCGTCGATCAGGAACAGCTGGCCCTGTTGAATCCCGACATCCTGCTCGCCTGGGAGAGCGGTATGCCGGCCTCGACGATCGATGACCTGCGCAGCGCCGGTTATCGCGTCGAGGTCATTCGTACCCGCGGTCTCGACGACATCGAAACCGCCATGCGCCACATCGGCGAGCTGGCGGGCACCGCGTCGACCGCTGTGAGCGTCGCCGACAGCTTTCGTGCCGAGCTGGACGCACTCGCAGCCGAACACGCCGGCAAGACCGAGCTGAGCGTGTTTTTCCAGATCGCCGAGCGGCCGCTGTACACGGTCAACGGCGACCATTTCATCAGCGAGGTGCTCCGCGTGTGCGGCGGTAGAAATGTGTTCGACGATCTCGACACACTGGCGCCGAGCGTCGATGTTGAAGCCGTCGTAGCCAGAGACCCCGACGTGCTGGTTACCGCTGGCAGCCAGACGTCACTGGATGCATGGCGTGCATTCGATGGCATGGCAGCGGTACGCAACAACCGCTTTGTCGCGCTGCCTTCTGACGAGACCGGTCGCGCAGGTCCACGCGTCATCGATGCAGCGCGCGCCGCGTGTAAGGCTCTCGATGCGTTTCGAGCAGATAACGCCGAGTAGACGGCGCTAGCGGTCCCGACTCCAGAGCACCTCTTCGCCGTTCTCGACGCGCGATAAAATTCGAGCGAATACGAACAGCAGGTCTGACAGCCGATTCAGGTAGCGCAGGACCTCTCCGCGCACGTCTTCACTGTCGCCGAGCGTTGCTGTGCGCCGTTCGGCGCGGCGCACGATCGTGCGCGCCAGGTGGCAGGCCGCCGCGGCTGGTCCGCCACCCGGCAGGATGAAGTCTTTAAGCGGCGGCAGCTCGTCATTGTGCGTATCCAGCGCCGACTCCAGTCGTTCGATGTGCGTGTCCGTAATCGCTGCATAGCCGGGGATGCACAGTTCGCCGCCGAGTTCGAACAGGTCATGCTGTACGTCGGTCAGCACCGTTCGTAACGCATCCGGTACCGATGCATTCGCGAGGACGACGCCAATGGCACTGTTGGCTTCGTCGACGGTACCGTAGGCTTCTACGCGCGCGCTGTTTTTCGGCGTTCGCGAACCGTCGCCGAGACCGGTTGTGCCGTCATCGCCTGTCCGCGTGTAGATCTTGCTCAGTCGATTACCCATGATGGTCTGCCCTGCGCTGCCTACGTGTCGTGCTTTGGCGGTAGACGATCGCCCGTTTTGAAGGGTGTTTATTCATGCTATTCCTGTTGGCGTGCCGCCCGCACGCGTGAAAGTATCAAGGACAAAAGACAGGGAGGGCACAGGCCGACCAGTCGCTCACCGCGCTTTTCGTTTCGCCATCGGGCCGGTCTCCGGACTGATGTGTGGACCTCGTGCCCGGTTTTCAGCGGCTTCCCGCAAGACTCGCATCGCGCGGCGGCTGCGTCGATCTCCGCTGCAGGGGCAGCGCCGCATTCGTCCATTGTGAAACACCGCTTAGCCGTTCACCCGAACGATGTGTTGTCGGGCTCCACCGATGTCGGCCGCAACCTTAGAAAGGCCAACTCCACGAGTCAAGGCGAGACGGCTTTACCGCGCAGCCCGGCGTTGGTAGCGTGCACGTCGGGAGGGATGCATGAACGCTGAAGATACAACTGTCTGCAGGGAGCTGGAGGTCGCGATGGCGGCGGCGCGTGAAGCTGCCGATATCAGTCGGGAGTATTACGCCAGCAATATCGAGGTGCGCACCAAGGAGGACCGAACACCGGTAACCCAGGCGGATGTCGAGTGCGAACAGGCCATCCGTGCCCGCATATTTGAGGCGTTTCCCGACCACGGATTTTACGGTGAAGAGACCGGCAGCACCGGCACGGATCGGGAATACCTGTGGCTTGTCGACCCGATCGACGGCACCAAGGGCTTTGTCCGCGAGTATCCGTTTTTCTCAACGCAGATCGCGCTGATGCACAACGGCGAGATTGTGCTCGGTGTGTCCAGCGGCACGATGATGGATGAACTGGCCTGGGCGCAGGCCGGGCGAGGCGCATGGATGAACGGAAAGCGTCTGTCCGTCAGCGACATCGCTTCGCCGGACGCTGCTGCTGTCTCAACCGGAAACCTGAAAAGCCTTGCTTCGTCTGCGGGCTGGAACGCGCTGGCCGAGATTGTCGCCCGGGCGGACCGCATTCGCGGTTACGGCGACTTCTACCACTATCACCTGCTGGCTGCCGGCAAAATCGAGGCGGTCATCGAATCTGACGTCAATATTCTGGATATCGCTGCACTGTCGATTATTGTCACGGAGGCGGGCGGCGTATTCACAGACCTGAACGGCGCCAGGCCCGGGCTTGAAACGCGCTCGGTACTCGCGGCAAATCCGGAACTGCATGCCGTGTATCTCGAACGCTTGTCCGGCTCGGTGGTCTAGGCAACCAGGCCGGACGATACGAACAGGGCCGTGCCATCGACCTCGAGTCGCTGCATCGGTGTTGCGTACAGCTCGCTCAGGTGCTCCGCAGTCAGGATGCGATCGCTTTCGCCGAGCTCCCAGCGTCCGTCGCCAAACAGCAGCAGGCAGCGGTCGGCAAAGCGGGCGGCGAGATTGACATCGTGCAGCGTGACCACGACTGAACAGCCTTCATCTGCGAGCTGACGAAAGCGGCGCATGACGTCGAGCTGGTGCTGCGGATCGAGATGGTTGATCGGTTCGTCGAGCAGGTACACAGCCGGTTGCTGTGCGAGAACCTGCGCGATCGCCAGCCTGCGGCGTTCGCCGCCCGACAGCGTTAGCACATCACGATTCGCGAGCGCCGCTAGGTCCATGTCAGCCAGCGCATCATGCGTTATCGCCACGTCTGCAGACGTCTCCCAGCTCAGAGCAGGTACGTGCGGGTAGCGGCCGGTCATTGCCGTTTCCAGCACGCTTGACGGAAAAACGTCGTCCGCGTGCTGCGGCAGGAGTGCAATGCGCCGCGCCAGCTCACGACCGTCGATCGTGTCTCGATCAGATCCGTCAATACGGATGCTGCCCGCATCGCAGTCGCGCAGACCGGCAATCGAGTGCAGTGTCAGCGACTTGCCGGTCCCGTTGCGGCCAAGCACGGCCAGCATCTCTCCGCCGTCGACAGCAAAGCTCAGTTGCTTGACGAGCTGACGGCCGGGGACATTGACGTCCAGGGAGCTGACTGAGAGTGCCGCAGCGTTCATGCGCGACAGACTAGCACGGCGTTAGTCGCGCAGCAGGCGGACCTCGCGCGCTGTCTCGGCACCGATGACCGCCAGCGACAAGCTGGACGGGATCTCCGCAGTATCGGCCGATCGCGCGATGCGTCCGCCCATGATTTCCGCCTTCGTCTGCGGGTACAACGGTGATCGATCCGGTTCGGCGAGCCCCTGCGGTGCGCGCGGCTGGCCGGTCAACGGATCGTACTTGTCGCTTGCACCGAGCGTGTGCAACAACTCATGCGCGATGATGACGTTGTTACTGCCCCGCTGTGCTCGACTCGCAAACGCATTCACGATGCCGTACATGCCTTTTTGCATGCCCACCGAGTTGTCCAGCGGCACGTCGTACTGCGGCTCGTGATAGCGCAGGAAGATGCGTACATCCGGTTCGATCGTATCGTCGGTCACGCTCGCTACCCAGAGCCGCATCTTCAGCGACCAGAGCATGATGGTCAGGCGGTTCGGCGCGTCGCCAATGGACGGTGGCTGCTCGCCTATACCGTCGCCGAGTTCGATGCGCACGGGCCGCTCGAGGCTGTGGCCGTACCGAGCCGCCTCGCGACGGATGAAGGTTTCGATGGCATTGAAATGCTCGAGCCGGAGCCGCTCGATATGCCGCGCGCTCGCCTCGCTGCCATCCGCATTGATCGGGTATATCTTGACCCAGAGACTGTTGTTCCAGTCGGTGCTTCTCGCCTGGGTAAGCCAGGTGCTCAAGCCCACCAGCACCAGGATAAACAGCAGGACGGCGATGCGGATTACACGAAACATGCCCTGATTAGGCCACGACCGGGTCGCCGCGGCGCGGCGCCAGGTCGCAGATTCGGCACTTGCCTACAGCGGTGGTGCTCGACGCGCCTCGGTGGCCTGCTCGAAGGCGTAGGCGATCTCGATCAACGCCTTGTCCTGCCAGTGTTTGCCGGTGAACGACAAACCAACCGGCAGACCGGATACGAAGCCCATCGGTACCGTGACATTCGGGTAACCGGAGATGGCGCCGTAGGACGACGTCGACAGCAGGTAATTGTCGCCGTTGACGTGATCGGTTTTCCAGGCCGGGCTGTTGGTCGGGCCGATCAGCGCGTCGAGCGCGTGTTCGGCAAACGCGGCGTCGAGTGCGTCGCGCGTGGTCGTGCGGCTATAGCTCAACGCTTCTTTGTACTCATCGCTGTTCAGGTCATCCATCTCGGCGGACATCAGCATGATTTCCTGGCCGAAGATCGGCATGACGCGATCAGCGTTGTTGTCATTGAATTGAATCACGTCGTCGATGCTCGCCACGGCTGCGCCGGCACCGTCGAGATACGCATTCAGATCATGCTTGAATTCGAAGCGGAGCACGTCATAGCTGCGGCCGCCCGAAGCACCGATGTCGACGTCGATATCGCGGATGACGGTCGCGCCCTGTGCCTCGATCGCTTCAATGGCTGATTCCAGCAGCGCATCGATATCCGGGCTGCTGCCTTCACCGAAGTAGCCGGCAAACACGCCGATCCGTTTACCCTGCAGGCCGTCCGCCGCGAGTCCGGCGGAGAAATCCTCATCCGGCGACGTCATCGAGTCCGGGTCGTCCGGGTCCTTGCCGGTCATCGCGGTCAGCAGAATCGCCGCGTCGCGGACCGAACGCGCCATCGGCCCGGCGGTATCCTGGCTATGCGCAATCGGGATGATGCCGCTGCGGCTGATCAGCCCGAGTGTCGGCTTGATGCCTACGATGCCGTTGACGCCGGACGGACAGACGACCGAGCCGTTGGTTTCCGTGCCAACGGCGACTGCGGCGAGGTTAGCCGAGACGGCGACGCCTGAGCCGCTGGAGGAACCGCAGGGGTTACGGGTGGTGTCGTACGGGTTGCGGGTCTGGCCACCCACGCTGCTCCAACCGGATGAGGACCGCGTTGAGCGAAAGTTTGCCCATTCGCTGAGGTTTGCCTTGCCAAGAATCACCGCGCCGGCGTCACGCAGTCGCGCCACCAGGAAGGCGTCCTCGGCGGCTCGATGTTCAGCCAGTGCCAGCGAGCCCGCGCTGGTTGCCATGCGGTCACCGGTGTCGATATTTGCCTTCAGAACCACGGGGATGCCGTGCATCGGACCGCGCGGGCCGGAGTTTGCCCACTCATCGTCCAGTGCGCGCGCGATGGTCAGCGCGTCAGGATTCAGCTCGATGATCGAATTCAGTTCCGGACCCGAAGCATCCAGCGCTGCGATACGTTGCTGGTACCACTCGACGAGCCGCTCGGCGCTCAGTGTTCCCTGCTGCATCGCATCCTGGATTTCGGCGATGCTGTATTCACTGTAATCAACGCCCTCGTCCTGCGAGCCGCAGGCGACCAGCAGCAGGGCGATCAGAATGGCGAAACTGTGTTTCATGGCGTCCTCCTTGGCGGGCCAGACTACGGTGCAGGCAGCACTCTCGCAAGCTCGTCGGGCGCCGAATCCAGGCAAATAAAAAGCCCCGTTCAGTGACGGGGCTAATGTCTCTTTTTTTCAAAAGAGGTAACTGCGAATTCGTTGGCCGGATCAGGTGTTCTGATTGTTATTGGATCTGGATCTTTTTATTTTTTTCGTTGTTGTTCTTCTGGCGTCTAAATCCTGTGCTGTCCGTTTATGCCACAGAAGGCAGTTACACTTCGCTTGGGCATGGCTGTATTAGCAAGAGCTGTGCCAATGCTCCCCGGCGCTACGGGATATCAACGCGTTAGCCCGCGCACGACGGTTTCACCAGCAGTGAAAGCGACCGATTTGTAAAGTTATCCGACAATTTGAGTTTGCTATTCTTCCCGAAACGCTCAAAAAATTCTTGTAACTTATTGATTAATATTGAACATTCTGACCCTCGCACGCTGGTCCTGACCGGCGGCGACCATATGTGAACCAGATCACGTTTTTTGCAACGCCAGCAACGTCGAGCAGGCTCGGGAAACTTGCTTATTTGTAAGTTTTTTCGACACTCGCCTTGTCGACCAAGCCGGAGTAGCTGAAAAACCGGCCATTGCGGACGACGGCGATGACGCGGTTCCACGCATCGCGATCGGTCAGCGGATTGGCGCTGAGTATGACCAGGTCAGCCAGCCGGTCGCGGTCGATCCGACCGGCTGGAATGGCGAGTGCATCGGCCGCGTCCCGCGTCGCGGCGCGAAGCACGGTCTTCAGCGAGCGCCCGGAGGCGAGCAGATACTGGATATCCCGCAGCGTGGCCGGTCCCGGCGGCAGGTCACGACATCCGGAGCCCAGCACGACACGGGCGCCGGGCGGTATACCCGATAGCTCCTCGGGCAGGAGATCCAATGCCGCGCCGTCTGTGGCGCGCTCAATCTGCGCGAGGTCGGGGCGGCTGCTGCGCAAGCGCGAATCCTGTGGCACGCCGGACAGATAGGTGTAGCGATTGCGAGTCCGGGTCAGCGCGGCGTCGGCGTATTGGCGTCCGGTCGGTGACCATCGCTCCTCGAGCGCATGTTCGACGTTGGCGGCCAGCACCCGCGTGCCGTCGGCCAGGTCGCTGACCGGACCGATCTGTGCCGTTGGCAGCAGCAGCGGACCGGGCAGCTCGACGCCGGACCACGCGGTGTTGAATGCCGCCTGCTCGTTCGAGGCGGCGACCAGTGTTGTCACGCCAAGGCTAAGCAGCCTGGGCCCCAGCGACGTCGACGTGCCGGCAGGCAAGCAGGCCTGGGCATCGATGAGGCCAGGTACCAGCCACGCATCGCCCAGGTCCAGGACCACCGCATCGGACGGTGCCGCACCGATCTCGTCTATGCGGCCTTCGCGGATCATCACGTCAACACCGGACAGGAACCGATCGCCCTCAGCTGACAGAACCTGCGATACGCGCAGTGCCCACTGCCGATCCGGTGAGGTAATGGCCGGCAGCGGCGGGCGCTCGACGGACACCGGTTCGGGTGGCGGTTTAATTGTGGCCCGGAACGGTATGTCTCGGGGAATCCAGCTGTTGAAATCGCGGCGGCGAATCGAGCCATTGGCGGCATACACCATGCGCTGGCGGCCGGCCCACGCAATCGGCGTGTCAAACAGGTCGTCCTCTGTCAGCAGTTCTCGATCGAGCAGCGGCTCGGACAGGATCAGCATGCGACCTTCCAGCGTGTCGCCGTGCCGGAGATAGGTCAGCAGACTGCCGTCCGGTCGCCACGAGGGCGACGACAAGCGCTGCGTTGATTCGAGCAGCACGTCGTCGTCGCTGCCGTAGCGACGCAGCATCAGTCGAAAACGTCCATCATCGACATGGATATAGGCGAGGTCGCGTCCGTTTGCCGACCAGGCCGGATCGGTCTCGCTGCCGGGCAGTGCGGTCAGCCGATGACGCAGACCGGTGTTGAGGTCGTGGTCAAAAAGATCCGCGTTGCCGTCAGCCCCCGACGAAAGCGTGACGCGCCGACTGTGTGGACGCCAGACGGCATCGGTCGATGCCCGTCCTGGCAGTACGTCGATTGCGCCCGATTCGAGCGTGACAATAGCAGCGCCCGGGGCACCTCCGAGCCGGGTCTGGAACAGGATGGCTGCACCGTCGGCGGAGAAGCGCGGCTCACGAACCGGCAAGCCGCCGGTGTCGACGGTCTGTGCGAGGCTACCGCGCTTCGGCAGGATCCATAACCGGCCCAGCAGGTCGAAGGCAATCCGCTGGTCGGCGGCGATATCGGGCGACAGCGCCGTGCCCTCGCTCACCGTCCACTGTGCAAACGCCGCTGCAGGCAGCAGCAGTAGCGCGGCGAGGCTAGCTCGCACAGCGCGTGTCCAGCGACAGCAACTCGCCGTCGTCCGCCTCAACGATAATCTCCATCGGTCGGCAGCAGACCTGGCAGTCCTCGATATAGCTGTGTGAGCCGGCCGAGGTATCGATAACCAGCGTAATTGGTTCGCCGCAGAACGGGCAGCGGGCCCTTTCTTCACTGACGAAATACATCAGGGCTGCAGGCGCTGGCCCGTGAACGCCCCCGGCACGATGCTCTCGCCGGACAGGTCCAGCTCGCGTTCCCAGACAGCTCGATCGTGAATGCGGTCTGCGCCGTCGACCCACAGCTCAACACGCCTGGGCCAGATGCGAATACCACCCCAGTGCGGTGGGCGCGGCACGTCGGCACCGGGTATCGGAACACCGTGTTCGTCGAGCTGGATACCGAGTTCTTTGGCCCGGCGCTTGATCTGCCGCAGCAGCGCGTCGCGCGATTCCAGCGGTCGGCTCTGGTCGCTGCCCCAGGCGCCGAGCCGGCTGCCGACGCCGCGGGTGGCGAAATACGCATCGCTTTCCTCGATTGGCGAGGCCTCTGCAACGCCTTCGAGACGGACTTGTCTGCCCATCGCGTCCCAGTGAAACACGACGGCGACGTCACGCTGTGCAAACACCTCATGTGCCTTGCGCGATTCGTAGTTGGTGTAGAAAACAACGTAGCCGGGATCCGCGGCGAAGGCCTTGCACAAAACGACTCGCGCACTCGGGCGCCCGTCATCGGCCACCGTCGCGACCGTCATCGCATTCGGGTTTGGCTGATCGGCGCGTCGCTCGGCTTCACGCAGCCAGGCCTCCGCCCACTCGAGCGGGTTATCGGGAAGCGGGTCGGGCAGCAGGGCCGACAGGTAGTCGTTGTTCAACGGGGGTCTCCATGTCCACACCGGTCGCGCGGAGACTAGCAAACCCTGTTGCGCCGTTCACGTGGCCGGCAGTGATACGCCGCCTTCACGACGTGGATCGGAAGCAGCGTCGAAACCGTCTGATGCGTGCCAGCGAGCGGCCGAAACACCGCCGAAATACATACCTGGCGTTTCGAAGCGCACCTGTGACAATGGTGAGCCCGAGGTGAGTCCGGGCTCCAGCATCAGTCGGTCGGTGTCGCCGCTCATGTCCACGTGCAGGCGCGGTTCGCTGATCGCCGCGTCGATCGGCAGGCTGCGCTGGAAGGCGTGGATCATAAACTGGTGCAGCGCCGTGGTAATGCGGTCCGCGCCCGGCGAGCCGAGGCTGATGATTGCGTCGTCGCGCCGAGCTACCGTCGGCGCCATATTGGACGGCAGTCGCGAACCGGGCGGCGACGCCCGCAGTCCGCGACGATTCAGCTCCAGTTCGCCGAGGCAGTTGTTCAGCCACAGACCGGTGCCCTCGGGAATCTCACCGGACCCGTAGCCTGCCGACGCGGTCACGGCGCAGCCGGTGCCGTCATCGTCGACGGCCGACGTGTGCACGGTCGCCGCCGAGGCCCAGGTCGCCAGCAGCTCGCGGCTTTGCTGCAGCAGTTCGGTCGCCGCGGCGCTGCGGTCGTCTGCCAGGTCGAGCCGGTTGCGCCGGAAATCCAGGACCCGCGATTGGGTCTCGACGAGGCGCTCAACGTGAGCCTGCTGCCAGGTGTCGATCGGCTGGTCTCCGAACGCGCGGATCATCGCAGCGAGCACCGCACCGCCAACGGCCGGAGGCGGGTTCAGGGCAACCTGCCAGCCTGCCGATTCGCACATCAGAGCGGGGCGCTCAATTGCCCGATAGTCGTTCAGGTCCTGCAGGGTCAGCGGTCCGCCGGCGTCCGCAATGTGATCGACGATCCGCTGCGCGATTTCGCCGCGATAGAACAGGTCGGCACCGTCACGGGCGATGGCTTCAAGGCTGTCGGCCAGGCCCTCCAGCCGGATGGTCGATTTCGCCGGGCGCAGCGCATCACCGTTGAACAGCGCCCGATAACCGGCGGTGCTGCGTCCGAAGATCGGTCGACCGGCGTACTCAAGGTAGTAATGGCAGGCTGCAGGCAGCGGGAAGCCGTCGCGCGTGGCGCGAATGCTCGGTTCCCAGATCGGTTCGAAACCGAGAGCACCGAAGCGTTGTGCCGCCAGTTCCACGGCTGCGACCGTGCCGGGAACGGCGATTGACCCCGAACCGACCAGTGTCGTGATGCCGCCGCCGTAATCCATGTCGACCGCAACAGCCGAATCTGTGCGCGGCGGTGCGCTGAGACCGAGACCGGGAACGGCAACGTTACCGTCGATCGTGACGGGCGGCTCGCCATCGCGCCAGACGGTGACGTACATGCTGCCGGCCAGCGCGCAGACACCCGGTTGCGTGTTGGCCGTGACCAACGCCGCAGCCAGCGCACAATCGACTGCATTACCACCGCGCTCGGCAATCTCACGGGCAGCGTCTGCAGCCAGTACGGACGAGGTCGCAACGGCGACGCGTGGCATGCGCTGACCTAGAAGTGAATGACAGACCGAATGCTCTTGCCTTCGTGCATCAGATCGAAGGCGCGATTGATGTCCTCCAGCGGCATCGTATAGGTGATGAACTCGTCGATCTTGATGTCGCCGTCCATGTACTGATCCACCATGCCCGGCAGCTGCGAACGGCCCTTGCAGCCACCAAAAGCGGTGCCACGCCAGACGCGACCGGTCACAAGCTGGAACGGTCGCGTCGCGATTTCCTGGCCGGCGCCCGCGACGCCGACGATTACCGATTCGCCCCAGCCTTTGTGGCAGCATTCCAGCGCCGATCGCATCAGGTTCACGTTGCCGACGCATTCGAAGGAGTAGTCCACGCCGCCGTTGGTGAGTTCAACGACGACGTCCTGGATGGGCGCGTCATAATCGTTGGGGTTCACGGTGTCGGTGGCGCCCAGCTGCTTTGCCAGTTCGAACTTGTCCTCGTTGATGTCGATCGCGAGGATGCGTCCTGCATTCGCCATGACCGCCCCCTGGATGGCACTGAGGCCGACACCTCCGAGACCGAAGACCGCGACACTCGCACCCGGCTCAACCTTGGCGGTGTTCAGCACGGCACCGATGCCGGTCGTGATCCCGCAGCCGAGCAGGCATATTTTCTCGAGCGGCGCGTCCTTTGACACCTTGGCCAGTGATATTTCCGGCAGCACGGTGTACTCGCTGAACGTCGACGTGCCCATGTAGTGGTGCACCATCTTGCCATTCAGCGAAAAGCGCGACGTCCCGTCCGGCATAGTGCCCTGGCCCTGCGTGGTGCGGATGGCCTGGCACAGGTTGGTTTTGCCGGAGGTGCAGAAAGAACACTCGCCGCACTCGGGCGTGTACAGCGGAATCACGTGGTCGCCCGGCGCAACCGACGTTACGCCCGGGCCGATTTCCTCAACCACTGCGCCACCCTCGTGACCGAGCACAGCTGGAAACAGGCCTTCGGGGTCTTCACCGGACAGGGTAAAGGCATCGGTGTGGCATACACCCGTCGCTACATTGCGGATCAGCACCTCGCCTTCCTTCGGTCCCTCGAGATCCAGCATCTCAATCTGCAGAGGCGCTCCGGCCTCAAACGCAACAGCAGCTCGTGTCTTCATTGTTATTTCCCCCTGACAGGCCCCGATAGTCGCATGAACCGCTCAGCCAAAAAAGCAGTGCCCGCGTTAAGTCCCGGTTCAGGCCGCAGGGTCTAGCCTGTCGGCGAGCATCAACAAAAGGAGTTTGTTATGAAACACATCGTTGCCAGTCTGTTGCTCGCCGGCGGCGCGATGTTCCTGCTCGCACCTGCTGCGGAGGCACATCCCCACCGTTACGGCGATCGCATACACCCGGTCCACCACGATCACTACGGGAACTATTATCGCGGCCACATGCCTCGCTGGCTCAGGAAAGACCGCCCGTTCCGCGCCTGGTATCGACACACCAACCTGAAGTACAACCCGCGACTCAACTGGCGCGAGCTGTACGATATCTACCGCTGGGAGCGACGCTATTCGAACCACCGGCGCTACCATCGCTACAAGCACTACCGCGACCGGGATTTCAACCACTATCGTCGCTACTGGGATGAGCGCCCCGGCAAACGCAAGGAGCGCCGCCGCCGTCGCGATTAAAGCAACGAGCAAGGCCGGGTAATCCGGCCTTCTCTTGTTATGGCCAGTGCGGTACAAAGAGGCCTTCGCTTCACGAGCACTTTGCATGAGCCTGGACGACCTTCGCGCCAGCCTGTCTGATGTTGACCGCCGAATCGTCGAGTTGATCGCCGAACGCCAGCGTATCGTTGGCGACATCGGTCGACAGAAACAGGGCTCCGGTACCGCAACCCGCGATTATGCGCGTGAGAAAGACGTCATCGACATGGGTCGCAGCCAGGCGGACGCGCTGGGTATTGACCCGGATCTCGCTGAGGAAGTGCTCACCGCCCTGATTCGTTCGTCGCTGGCCAGTCAGGAACGCGACCGTGTCGTCGCCGAAGGCAAGGGCGACGGACGCAGCGCCCTGGTCATCGGTGGCGGCGGCAACATGGGCGGCTGGTTTGCCGAGTTTTTCGCGTCGCAGGGATTCGGCGTGACGATCGCTGATCCGTCGGTCGAGGATGGTCCAGGACGATTCAAACGCTGGGTGGATGCCGGAGTCGACTACGACGTGATCGTCGTTGCGGCACCGTTGGCCGTGTCCGGCCGGATTCTTGCCCAGTTGGCCGTGCTGCAGCCGCGCGGACTCGTGTTCGACATAGGCTCACTGAAGTCACCGCTGGTCGACAGTCTGCAGGAGCTTCGCAACAGCGGTGTGCAGGTGACGTCGATTCACCCGATGTTCGGCCCCGGTACGCAATTGCTGTCCGGGCGCCACCTGATCTTTTGCGATGTCGGCTGCACGGACGCCACGACGGCCGCGAAGGAGTTGTTTGCGTCAACGATGGCGGAGCAGCTCGACATGAGTCTCGACGACCACGATCGACTGATCGCCTACGTGCTTGGCCTGTCGCACGCCCTGAACATTGCCTTTTTTACAGCGCTGGCAGAAAGCGGAGAGGCGGCACCGAAGCTTGCGCAGATGTCATCGACCACGTTCGATTCCCAGCTCCTGGTGTCGCGCGGCGTGGCACATGACAATCCACGGCTGTATTTTGAAATCCAGAATCTCAATCGCTTTGGGCTCGCGCCACTCGATGCGCTCGCCGAAGCCGCTCGGCGAATTCGCGAAGTGGTGGCTGACGGTGACGAGGCATCGTTTGTCGAGTTGATGCAGAACGGCCGCGACTACTTCGAGATGAGAAAGTAAGCCGGTGGTCTCCTGGACACGCAAAAAGCCCGTTGATGACGCGCTGAAAACCGAGTTGCAGGAAACCCGACGTCAACTCGAAGCGATGACCGATGCGGTGGCGCGCAATGAGAAAAAATTTCGCCAATCGCAGGAGCGCGAGCTCCGTCTGCTGCAGGCGCGTGACTTGCAGGATCTGTTTCATGAGCTGATCGAAGGACTGCGCGACAGTTACCAGCTGGAAGTGGTCAGCGTCGTGATGGCTGATCCAGACCATGACATTCGCCATTTGCTCAGCGCAGGCGGAACGGCGGCTGACGACATCGAACAGCTGATCCTGGTCGAGTCGCTGCACGGCCTGGCACCCCAGTACATCGCGCTGAACGGACCGTGGCTTGGCCCGTTTGCCGCCTGCGATCACCAGCTGATTTTCAACGGTGCCGAGCAGCTGAAAAGCGTCGCGATGATCCCGCTCCGACACCAGGACAGGACGGTCGGCAGTATCAATTTCGGCAGTGAGAGCTTTGATCGGTTTGCCGGAAACTACGCCACGGACTTCTTCGCCCACCTCGGCGTCATCGCGTCGTTCTGTGTCGAGAATGCGATCAACCGTGCGCGCCTGTTGCGCAGCGGTTTCACCGATGCGCTGACCGGCTGGCACAATCGTCGCTACCTGCAGGTACGCTTGAAAGAAGAGCTCGCACGGGCTCGCCGCGACCAGACCAACCTGGTCTGCCTGATGCTGGATCTCGACCACTTCAAAAAGGTCAATGACACCCATGGCCACGTTGCCGGGGATTACGTGCTGGCGGAGATGGCCAACCGAGTCGAGTCGCAGGTACGCGCGAGTGACGTGGCTGCACGCTACGGCGGCGAGGAGTTTGTGGTCTTGATGCCGGACACGGCAGTGCAGTCCGGCCAGTTGCTGGCGGAACGGATTCGCAAAGCAGTGGCAAAGAAGCCGGTCAAACTACCGTCAGGTCAGTCGGTTGATATCACCGTTTCCGTCGGGATTTCTGCATTGCAGGTCCCGTCAGACGCTGATGACCTGAAGCCCTTTGGTGAATCGTTGATCGCGAAGGCGGATGTGGCGCTGTACGCCGCGAAATCCGCCGGTCGCAACCAGGTAATTCTTGGAGAAATCGATTGATGCGCTACTGGATGGTCATCCTGTTTATCCTGCTCGCAGGATGCAGTGGCGATGCACCCGCGCCGACGAGCGTTGCAGAGCGCGATCCGGACAAGCCACCCGTGGTCGTGTACTCGGCGTACTCGGACACCACCTACCTGCCCGCGCTGTTCAAGACTTTCACCGATCAGACGGGAATCCCGGTGGTCGTGCGGCACCGTAGCGATGAGGACAACCTGGCTGACATGGCTGCAAAGTCCGGCTCGCAGCCGGCGGATGTTTTGATGACCCGGTCAGTCTGGGCAATCTGGCAGGCGGCAGAGGAGGGCCTGCTCAGGCCCTTGCCAACATCATCCACTGCCCGATCCATTGCCGACGGCCTGCAGGATCCGGACGGAAAATGGGTCGCGCTGACGGTTCGCGAGGTCGGCGTGCAGGTGGCGGACGGTGTCGACATGCCGCCGGGTTTTCTGGAACTGGCCGATCCGGCCTACCAGGGCCGGCTGTGCCTGACTACGTCCGGTATTCACCAGAATCGCGTGCTGGTTGCGCACCTCGTGGATGCCTTCGGCGCCCGTGAGACCGAGCTCGCAGTGCGCGGCTGGGTAAGCAACCTGGCGTTGCCGCCGTTTGACAGCGAGTCGGAATTGCAGAAAGCGTTTGCCGAAGGCCGTTGCCAGATCGGTGTTCGCACGGGCCCGAACAACCCGGCGTTTCGCAGCAGTGGCTCGCTGCTCGAGATTGAAGCCGTTGGTATCGGTCGGCACGCTCGCAGTCCGGACGATGCCGCCACGCTGATCGACTGGATGCTCAGTGATGACTTCCTCTCTCGCCACGCCAGCCTCGATTCCGGAATGCCTGCGACGGCGGATGCGTTTCGGCAACTCGAGCTCGACATGTCGACTCTGGGCTTTCTCTACGAGGACGCGATCCGATTGGTCGAACGTGCGCGCTGGTATTGAGCCTCAGCGGTAGGCGCGGCTTTTCCGGATCAGCAGCAGGAACAGCGGCGCGCCGATGGCCGCGGTCAGTGCACCTACCGGCAACTGCCTGGGCGCCATCAGAGTCCGCGACAGCGTATCGGCAATCACCAAAAGCAGGCCGCCACCCAGAGCAGACGCGGGTACGATTATGCGATGGTTGCTGCCGGCAACGAGACGCATCAGGTGCGGCACGACGAGTCCTACGAAGCCGATCACACCGACCGTTGTCACGGCCAGTGCAGTCGCCAGTGAGGCGACGGCAAAAATCCCGTAGCGAACCTGTGTGACCGGCATACCGACGATGGCGGCCTGTTGTTCTCCGGCGGCGAGTACATTCAGATGACGCGCGGCCACTGTCCCGGCGATCGCGATCGCGCCGAGCAAGGCAAACGTTCGCGTCGGGTCGTACGCGAAGCTCAAATCACCCATGAGCCAGAACAGCATCCCGCGCAGGTGCTGGTCCGGGCTTAACGCCAGGATCAGGGTCGTGGCTGCACCAAAGCCTGCCGCGAGCACCACGCCGGTCAGCAGCAGACGTGTCGGCGTCCAGCTTCCGGTGCCGCGCGCAATTGCGAACACCAGCAGAGTTGCCGCCATGGCTCCGCCAAACGCCGCTGAGTCCACGAGCAGGCTGCCGGCGCCGGCCGAGATGGCAAGCAGGGCAGCCACGGCGGCACCGCCGGAGCTACCGAGAATGTACGGCTCCGCCAGCGGATTTCTCAGCAGCACCTGCATCAGAACGCCGGCAACCGCCAGCAGGCCACCAACAGAGAATGCGGTCAGCGCGCGCGGCAACCTCAGATCCAGCACGAGTGACCTGCTCTGCTCGGCGCCCTGGCCCAGCAAAGCCGCCACGGATTCGGCGACGGGGAGGCCCGCGCTGCCGACGAGGGCAGCCATGAACAGGCTGAGTACGGACAATACACACAGCGAGCAAAGCAGCGTAGCGGGGTTGATGCGGGTCACGCCGCCAAGGCTAAAGAAAGGCTGCGAACGGCACAACTTGGTGTAGAGTTACCGGCAGTTTACGATTTACCTGACAGTTTTGATGAGTGGCGACTGGATAGACGATGACGGATTTCGCGCCAACGTCGGCATCATACTGACCAACGAAGATGGCAAGCTCATGCTTGCGGGCCGCGTCGGCGCCAAGGGATGGCAATTCCCGCAGGGCGGCGTCGACGAGGGTGAGGATCCGACGGACGCGATGTATCGCGAACTCCGAGAAGAGGTCGGACTGGAGCCCAAGGACGTTGAGTTGCTCGGTATGACCAACGACTGGTTGCGCTACCGCCTTCCCGACAAATACATCCGCAAGCACAGCAAACCCCTGTGCGTGGGACAAAAGCAGCGCTGGTATCTGCTGCGCTTGCTGTCCTCCGAGGAACGCGTACGATTCGACCGCGGCGACAAGCCGGAATTTGACCGCATTCGCTGGGTCGATTTCTGGCGACCGGTGAATGAAGTCATCTACTTCAAGCGGCGCGTTTACGCGAGTGCGCTGCACGAACTCGGCAGTACCTGTTACCCGCCCGGCCTGCCGCGGCGACCACGCTGGTGGCCGAAACGCTGGAAAGTGGTCTTTGACCGGGACCTGAAGAAGCGCAACGACGCGTAACGTCAGGCGAGCTTGGTCACGGCAAGAATGATGATGCCGAGCAGAAAAACCACGGGAATCTCGTTAAACCAGCGCAGCCACTTCGTATCTTCACTGGGCTCCGATACTTTCAGTCGCTGCATCCACAGATAGCACCGCCAGTGGTAGACGAACAAACCGGCCAGCAGCACCAGCTTGATCTGCAACCAGGTGACCGAAAACAGGGCGGGATTGATGTACAGCATGCCGAGTCCCAGCCCCGTGGTCACGATGGCACCGAGGGTCATGATGGCAAACAGGCGACGCTCCATGACGATGAAGCGATCCCGGCTGATGCCGTCGGTCGCCATCTGGTGGTAAATGAACAGTCTGGGCAGATAAAACAGGCCCGCGAACCAGGTCACCATGAAGGCGACATGCAGCGCTTTCAGCCAAATGTAGGCGCCAGCCATATAACGCTCCGTTATGGGGTGCGCAGAGTGTGCACCAGCGTGTCGTTTTCGCAAACCCCGTCACTATCGGGGGTTGCCATTTGTCTATAATGCGGGCCTCCGTATTACATAAAGTCGTTACCTTGCCGTCCAGATCTTCTATACATCGACCCAGCCCGACCCGAATATGGGGCCTGCGGGCGGCTGTTGCCGCTATCGCGCTGACTGCGATGTACCTGTCGTTTGAGCTCGGGCGAATCCAGGCAGGGCATAACATCGTAGACGTCGCCGCCGAGCGCCAGGCGTTCAACGCCGAGATTGCTGGCCTTGAAAACTCGATTCGCGAGCTCAAGGAGGAGGTTGCGGTGCTGGAAACGCACAAGGAGATCGATACCGAGGCGTACCGGGAGGTTGAAGCAAGCCTCGCGGACCTGCAGTCGAAAATCCAGGAGCAGCGCGACGCGATTGCGTTCTACCGCGGTATCGTCTCGCCGGATGACGGTGCTCGCGGCTTGCGCGTACAGGAAATGACCTTGACCTCGGGCCGCGATGAGCGCGTATTTAATGTGCGCCTGGTGCTGGTTCAGGCAATGCGCCACGATCGCCGCGTCAGTGGGGATGTGGTTCTGCAGATCGCGGGTGAGGACGACCAGGGTGTCCGGACCTATACGTACACGGAGCTAAAGACCGATGTTGCCGACTCAGCGTGGCCGTTTTCGTTCCGCTACTACCAGGACTTCGAGCGAGAGCTGGTGTTGCCGGACGGCTTCACACCGCTGTCTGTGAGCATTGAAGTGCGTTCGCGCACACGATCGATCGACAGTATTGAGGAAACTTACGCCTGGGCTGTAGCCCGGGGATAACCGCCGCGACTCGCGGCCAGATGGAGATATCGTTAATGTTTGGGAGCAAGCAGCGCCGACACAACGCCGTGGAGACCCTGATCGGCGGCAACACGCAGATTTCCGGAGACCTGCATTTCACCGGCGGCTGCCATATTGATGGCACCGTGAAGGGCAATGTCAGCGCGGATCCGGACAGCCACGCGGCCCTGACGGTCAGCGAGGACGGCAACATAGACGGCGGCGTGACGGTTCCCTACGTCCTGCTGAATGGCATCGTTCGCGGCGACGTCTACGCGAATCAGCGCGTGGAACTCGGCCCGACGGCGCGTGTTATCGGCAATGTGTATTACAATCTGATCGAAATGGCGATTGGAGCCGAGATCAACGGCAAACTGGTCCACCAGGCAGAAGGCCAGACACCTCTGCTGGAGCAGACCGACCGTCTCGACCAGGCCGCAGTTGCCACTCAGGAAAGTTAACGGATAATCAGGTGTATGCAGACTGAAACCCAAATGCCGCCACCGCCGATCGTGTTCACGGACGCGGCGGCAAACAAGGTCAGCGAGTTAATTGCCGAGGAGTCAAACCCGGAACTGAAGCTGCGCGTGTTTATCTCGGGCGGCGGTTGTTCCGGTTTCCAGTACGGCTTCACCTTCGACGAAACCATTGAGGACGGTGACAGCCAGGTCGAGAATCTCGGCGTTACACTGCTCGTCGATCCGATGAGTGTGCAGTACCTGATGGGCGCGGAGATCGACTACAAGGAAGATCTGCAGGGCGCCCAGTTCATCATTCGCAACCCCAACGCACAGACAACCTGCGGTTGCGGGCAGTCGTTCTCCGTCTGACCCGCGGGGCAGTACCCTGGCAACACCCGCCGAGACCGCGTCCGAATCGACCGAGGTCATCGCCGCTGTCGATCTCGGTTCCAACAGCTTCCACATGATCGTCGGCGAGTTGCGCCACGGCCAGCTCGCGATCATCGATCGCCTGCGCGAAACCGTACGTCTCGCCGAAGGACTTTCAGCCAGCGGCGATCTATCCGATGCAGCGCGCGACCGCGCCTTGCACTGCCTGTCGCGTTTCGGCCAGCGCCTGCGCGACGTGCATGCGCGCAACGTGCGAGCCGCCGGCACCAGCACCATTCGACGCGCCCGGGAAGACTCCCGATTCCTGTCCGAGGCTGAGGCAGCCCTCGGTCACCCGATCGAGGTCATCTCCGGACTCGAGGAGGCCCGGCTGATCTACACGGGCGTCACCCACAGCATGCCGCCAGTCGATGGTGATCGGCTCGTGATGGATATCGGCGGTGGCAGCACCGAGCTGATTCTCGGCAGAGGGCAGCAGCCACATGCGCTTGAGAGTCTGCATCTCGGTTGCGTGTCGATGACCGAGCGTTTTTTTGCGGACGGCCTGCTGACGCGCAAAGCGGTTCAAAAGGCGCGGACTGCAGCTCGACTTGAGTTGCGACCGGTGAAGTCATTTTTCCGTGACGCTCAAAGCGTTGAGGCCATTGGCACGTCGGGCACGATCAACTCGGCGGCGGCTGTGGCCATGGAGCTCGGGATCATCGAGTCGGGTGACCTGACACTGCGTGCGGTTGAGGAGTTGATCGAACGCCTGCTCGCGTTTGACCGCATCGTCAACATCGAGCTTCGCGGCCTGTCTGAACGTCGTGCACAGGTGTGGCCGGGTGGTCTGTCGATTCTGGCTGAGTTGCTAAGCGTCCTGCAGGTCGAGCGCCTGCGCGTGTCCGACGGTGCCCTTCGCGAAGGACTGCTGTACGACCTGCTGGGTCGTATGCAGGATGTGGATGCACGTGAACGCACGGTTCGCGCAATGGCGTCTCGCTACCAGATTGATGACGAGCAGGCGAACCGTGTCTCGACGACCGCAAAACACCTGTTCAGCCAGTTACAGGACGACTGGTTTCCGGACCCTGTGCTCGCCGCGCAGATGTTGGCATGGTCGAGCCAACTGCATGAGATCGGACTCGATATCTCCCACGACGGCTACCAGCGTCACGGTGCCTATGTCGCGGAGAACGCTGACATGCCGGGTTTCCCCCGAGCCGAGCAACGCCTGCTGGCATACCTGATTCGAAGCCAGCGGCACGCGATCGAACTGAAGGGGCTGAAGCAGTTACCAAAATCCTGGCGGACCGGCGCACTGCGTCTTGTCGTCATCCTGCGCCTCGCCGTGCTGTTGAATCGCAGTCGCAACGCAGAAACGACACCGCCGGTCTCCGCGACCGTGACCGACATTGGCCTGAGGCTGTCGTTTGACGAGGTGTGGCTGGCCGACAATCCGTTGACACTGGCGGACATCAAGCGGGAGCGAGGCTACCTCGACGCGGCAGGATATGCGCTGACCACCGCTTGACCTAAAGTGTTCGCGATCAGTTTGCGTACCACTCCAGAAACGTATCCTGGGCGCTGATGATGGCGTCACCGTCGTTGCGGGAGACCCGCTGGTAGCTGCCGTCACCCTGCAGTTCCCAGGCGTCGCTGTTGTCGTCTAAATACAGCTGCAGGTCCTTCTTCAGCCGCTTGCGCAGTGACTTCTGCCGTACCGGAAAGCAGGATTCGTTGCGCTTAAGCAGGTTGCGCTCCATCCAGTCGGCGCTTGCGCAGTAGAGTTCGTCATCGCCGCCGTTGTGGAAACAGTAGACGCGCGAGTGTTCGAGAAAGCGTCCGAGGATCGACACGACCCGGATGTTTTCCGACAGTCCCGGCACGCCCGGGCGGAGCGAGCACACTCCGCGGATAATGAGGTCGATTTTCACCCCGGCCTGGGACGCGGCGTAGAGTTCCTGTACTACGTGTTTTTCATTCAGCGCATTCACTTTGGCAATGATGCGCGCCTCGCGTCCAGCCTTCGCGTGTTCGGCTTCGCGGCGGATTTTTTCGACGACGCCATCGAACAGATTGAATGGTGACGTCATCATCAGCTTGAGGTCCTCAGCCTGCGTCAGGCTGGTGAGCTGCATGAAGACCTTGTGCACATCCTCGCCGAGCTTTTTATCTCCGCTGAAGAAGCCGTAGTCGGTGTATACCTTTGACGTGCTGTGGTGGTAGTTGCCGGTGCCGAGATGCACATATCGGGATAGTTCACCCTTTTCGCGGCGCACGACCAGGGTCATCTTGGCGTGTGTCTTGTAGCCCACCAGGCCGTAGACCACGTGTGCGCCGGCTTCCTGCAAGCGATTCGCCAGCCCGATGTTCGCCGCCTCGTCGAAGCGTGCCATCAGCTCGATGACCACGGTCACTTCTTTGCCCGCTCGCGCGGCCGACACGAGGTGATCGACGATCGGCGAATTCGGTCCCGAGCGGTACAGCGTGATCTTGATAGCGAGCACGTCAGGATCGACCGACGCCTCGCGGATGAATTCGATAACCGGCGCGAACGACTGAAACGGGTGAAAAAGCAGGACATTCTTCTTGTCCAGTGCTGCCATGACGCTCTGCTTGTCGCCGAACTCCTTCGGGATGCCCTGCATAAACGGCGGATACAGAAGCTCCGGCAGGTCGTCGATGTCGCAGACGGTCGCCAGTCGGTTCAGATTGACAGGACCGTCGACGAGATACATGTCGTGTTCGTCGAGCTCGAAGTGGTTGAGCAGAAACTCCTGCAGGTCCGGCGGGCATTCGTGCCCGACCTCGATGCGCACCGCACCGCCGTAACGGCTGGCTTCCAGCTGTCCCTCCAGTGCGCCCACGAGATCGCTGACTTCTTCTTCGTCGACATACAGGTTGCTGTTGCGGGTGACGCGAAACTGGTAACAGCCGTCGACAGTCAGTCCCGGAAACAGCTGTTCGACGTGCATGCGAATGACGGAGGACAGGAATACAAAATTGTGGCTGCCGCCGCCGGCGATGTCGTCCGGCAGCGGGATGATTCGCGGCAGCGATCTCGGTGCCTGCAGCATGCCGCGATGACGCCGTCGACCGTAGGCGTCCTTGCCGTGTAGCCGGACAACGAAGTTCAGGCTTTTCGACAGAAGGCGCGGAAACGGCCGCGATGGGTCAAAGGTCAGCGGGGTCAGGACCGGCACCACCTGTTCGTTGAAGTACGTGTGCAGCCATTGCGACTGCTCTTCGGTCCAGTCCTCACTGCGAATGAAATTTACCCCGGCCTCAGCGAGCTGTGGAAACAACTCGCCATTCAGCAGGTCGTACTGCTGTCGCACGACTTCGAGCATGTCGCTGCGCAAACGCTGAAAGACTTCTACCGCTGGCAGCTGCTCCGGCCCCTGCGCCAGTGCGCCAATCTCCATACGCTGTTTAAGGGCGGCGACGCGGATCTCGAAAAACTCGTCGAGGTTGGTGCAGGTAATGCACAAAAAGCGCAGGCGCTCGAGCAGCGGTAAGGCCGGATCCTGAGCCAGTGCGAGCACACGCTTGTTGAACTCCAGCATGCTGAGCTCGCGATTGATATACAGCTCGGACGGTTCGCGTTCGGTCATTAACGGCCTCTGCCTTGGTGATGTCGTGTCCAGCCGGTCACTTTAACGTGACCATCGATGTGACGCACCTGCCTGGTTCGCGGACCATCAAGGGAGATACACGGCACCGAGCGGCACCTCTCGGGATGCGCCGGTGACTGTCGGGGCATTACCGGGCAGGCTGGCGAGACGTCGTGAGGCCAGCCAGGCAAAGGCACTGGCTTCGACCAGGTCCGGGTCTAGCCCTCGCTCCGCGGTGCTGCTCACCGCCTTGCCGAATTCATCGCGCAGCGAGGCCATCAACGCCGAATTGTGGACGCCGCCGCCGCAGACGAGCACGTCGTCGGGCGCGTAGGGTCGTATTGCCGTCGCAATGCTCTGAACCGTCAGGGCCAACAGGGTGGCCTGCGTGTTGTCGGGCACACTGCTTTCAAAAGACTCAATCCACTGTCGATTGAAGTATTCAAAGCCGGTGCTTTTTGGCGGTGGCCTGTCGAAGTACGGATCGGAGAGCATCGTCGCCAGCATGTCCGGCTCTACTTTGCCCGTCGACGCCCACACTCCGTCCCGATCGAAAGGCTGGTCGCGGTGAATCCGGGTCCAGGCGTCGAGCAGGGTGTTGCCAGGGCCGGTATCGAACCCAAGCAGGGTCTCGTCCGTGACAATCGTGGCGTTTGCGATGCCGCCGATGTTTACGACAGCCGTGGTACGGCCCGGCTCGCCGAATAACCAGCGGTGGAAGGGCGGCACCAGCGGCGCACCCTGGCCGCCGGCCGCGATATCGGCACTGCGAAAGTCGGCAACGGTGGCGACACCCGTGGTCTGCGCAATCCGGGCGGCGTCACCGATCTGCATACTGTAGGGGTATGTCGCATCCGGCCCGTGATGCACAGTCTGGCCATGACTGCCGATCGCGCGGATGTCGCCGGGCGATGCCCCAGCCGCCTCGATCACCCGCTGGGCGGCCTCGGCGAATGCGTCGCCGACCCGGGCATGCAGCTCGCCGAGATTCGCCAGCGCGACGGTTTCTGGTGAGCTGATGAGTTGGTCCAGTTCCGCGCGAAGCGGCGGTGCATACGGACGACTGAGCGAGCACACGACGTCAATACTGTGCTCGTCCAGGTCGACGATGACCGCATCGATGGCGTCGCGGCTGGTCCCCGACATCAGGCCTGCGTACAGCACCGGGCTTACTCGGCACTCAGAGCGATGGACGCAAGTTGGGTCTGTTTGTAGTCGTTCAGGCGGTCGAGGGCCGGAGTGCTGAGGCGAGCGAAGCGTCCCTTTTCGGACGCGGCGATCGGTTCTGCCTGCGGCAAGGGAACCGTCAGTGGGTTTCGATGGACACCGTTGACGAGAAACTCGTAGTGCAGGTGTGCGCCGGTCACCATGCCTGTGGCACCGACGTAGCCGATAATCTGTCCCTGGCGAACCCGGCTGCCGACACCGACACCGCGCTGGAAGCGTGACAGGTGCGCATACAAGGTGCGAATGTTGCCGCCGTGCTCAAGGATAACGACATTGCCGTATCCCCGTTGCCTGGAGCGGTAAACCACCTTGCCGTCGCCGGTGGCCTTGATCGGTGTGCCAGTCGGCGCTGCGTAGTCCACACCGCGATGCGGGCGAATGGTGTTCAGGACCGGGTGCAGGCGTCTGGGATTAAAGCGTGAGCTGACGCGCGCATCGACGGGCTGGCGCATGAAGGCCTTGCGCACGCTGCGGCCCTCCGGCGTGAAGTACTCCTCGCGACCGTCTTCGTATTCGTAGCGCACGGCGCGCAGTGTTCGACCTTGGTTGTTAAACTCTGCCGCCAGGATATCGCCGTCCTTGACGAACTCGCCGTCCTGCCAGATCTCCTCGTACTGGACGTAGAAGTTGTCACCCGGCCGAATGTCGTAAACGAAGTCCACGTCCCAGCCGAAGATGCCGGCAAGGTCCATGATGACGTTGTCCGACAAACCGGCATCCGCGCCGCCCTGGAACAGCGAGTTCTGGATCAACCCGTAAACGACACGAACCCGTTTCTCGACCGGGTGTTCGATGATTCTTTCGATGAAACCCGAGTCGGTACGCTCGACCTGCAGGCCGGACGTCAGGTCGAGCTTCGAGTACAGGCTGATGACCTTGCCGTCTTCGTGACGGATCTGAAACTGATCGCCGGGTTTCAGAGAGCGGAAGTATTTGCCGGCCTGGTTGAGTCTCGCCATCTGCACCAGATGACTTGCGCTAAGACCGTTGTCGCGAAACAGTTCATCCAGCGTATCGCCGCGACTGATGGTGACACTCAGTTCATCGTATGGCGGTTCGGCGAAGCTGAGCAGTACCGACGGCTCGTCGGTGTAAACCTTCGTTTCGCTAATGTCGTCGACCGGCAGAGACGGAACTGCGATTTCACCGAGAGTTTCCGGCGCATCGACGATCTCCGGTTCGGGCCTGCGATTGCTCGCCACTGGCGCAGTGACCGCCTGCAGGGTCGGCTGAAATGGTGCCGACGGTTCGGGCGCGTCGGTCACGCTCAGCGAGACGAAAGCGACAAGTGCGAGAGGGAGGCCCAGCCCTGCGCCGAACCAGAGCAGCGCATTGGGTTTGCTGTTTTTCTTCGTGCCCGCCGGCTTGTAATCGTGAAGCAGAGGACTGTCTGGACGATTCAAGTCTGCGTACCCTCCCTAATTGGTGTCGAAACTCTACACTTGAGGCGGTCCAAAAGTAAAGAAAGCCATATAACTCAGTCTGTTAAGCGAAACACCGCTTAATCGCACTGAACCCGGAGCCGGGGCTTTTATCCGGGCGGCTTAATCATTAATCTTGCCCACCCTATATAAGGTACTGAGTCGATGTCGGATTCCAAGGCACAACTGGCGGAGCTGACCCGGGGCACGGAAGAGGTGCTGCCCGAGGGCGGTCTGGAGGCGAAGCTCGCTCACGGCCGTCCGCTGGTGGTCAAGGCTGGATTCGATCCCACGGCGCCCGACCTGCACCTTGGTCACACTGTGCTGATCAACAAGATGCGACAGTTTCAGAGCTTCGGTCACGAGGTGGTCTTCCTGATCGGCGATTTCACCGGTCTGATCGGTGACCCGTCCGGCCGTAACGCAATGCGACCTCCGCTGACGCCGGAGGAGATTCAGCAGAACGCCGAAACGTACAAAGACCAGGTGTTCAAGATCCTCGACCCTGAATTGACCCGGATCGACTTCAATTCACGCTGGATGAGCGAGATCGGCGCCGACGGAATGATCAAGCTCGCGTCTCACCACACCGTCGCTCGCATGCTGGAACGTGACGACTTTTCAAAACGCTACAAGGGCGGAGTGCCGATCTCGATCCACGAATTCCTGTACCCGATTGTGCAGGGTTACGACTCGGTAGCGCTGATGGCCGATATCGAACTCGGCGGCACCGACCAGAAATTCAACCTGCTCGTCGGCCGTCAGCTGCAGCAGGATTACGGACAGGATCCGCAGGTCGTCATGACGGTGCCATTGCTCGAAGGGCTGGACGGTGTGGACAAGATGTCGAAGTCAAAGGGCAACTACATCGGCATTACCGAACCGCCCGGCGAGATGTTCGGCAAAATCATGTCGATATCCGACGATTTGATGTGGCGTTATTTCGAGTTGCTGAGTTTTCGTTCGCTGGACGATATTGCCGGCCTGAAGCGTCGGATCGAAGAAGGGTTGAATCCGCGTGACGCCAAATTTGAGCTCGGTATGGAGCTGGTCGAGCGCTTTCACGACAAGGCCGCCGCCGTCGCTGCGCGCGATGAATTCGTCGCGCGTTTCCAGAAGGGTGCGATGCCGGACGAGATGCCGGAATTTACGCTGGCGTCAGAGCAGGGAGCCCTGGGCATTGCCTATCTCCTGAAAGGGGCGGAACTGGTGTCCAGTACCGGCGAGGCGTTTCGCATGATCAAGCAGGGCGCCGTGAAGATCGATGGGCAACGCGTGGAAGATCGTGGCCTGCAAATCGATGCTGGCACGACGGCCGTATTTCAGGTTGGCAAGCGCAAGTTCGCACGCATTACGTTGACCTGAGTAAGCCCATCGCTTGCTGTTATCGGTAACGGTTTCTTTGCTAGTCTTTCGACCATCCAGACCAGAGAAACGGAAAGCATGATTAAACGAATTGTTGTCCTTGCTTTACTGATTGTGGGTGCCCCGTCGCTTGCGCAGGATTACGACGCCGATCAGCTCGCTGAAATTGAGCGACGCAAGCAATTTCAGGCCAGTTTTGAGGCGATACTCGAAAACCTGAATCAGCAGTCGTTTGTTGGATTCACCCGCTCTATCGAAGCGGACGACTTCCTCGAACGCATTCTGGGGCTTCGCCTGATCGACCGACGGATTCAGCAGTCCGTGTCCAGGGACTTCGAGACATCTGTCTTACCGGCGCTCGTCAAGGATGCGTTTGCCGATTTCAAAGACGGCGAGGTGAGCGTCAGCTTGCTGGATTTTCGCTCCAGTGGCCCGGACGGGCGAGCGGTGATTCGACTTGACCTGCCCAACTTTCAATTCAACTACTGGGTGTTGCAGTTGCGCTACCAGGATGCGCGCGAGCGGGTCATCATCGTTGACTGGATCGACTATCTCTACAGTCAGCAATTTACCGAGTCGTACGGTGAGGGCCTGGTTGCCGCAACACCGACCCGGGCTGCAGTTCGCAAACTGATCACACAGCGCCTGTCGGACTCGGAAATCTTTCAGCTTACTGAGCTTCTGAAGGCAGCGAGAGATCGGGAAGCGGACCGTTTCACACAGATATGGGAGTCGATGGGTGAGCGAGTCAAACGCGAGCGTGTCGTTGTTCGGCTGCACGCACAACTCATGCGCCAACTTCGCAAACGCCGCAACCTGCGCGTTGCCCTCGTGGAGATTTCAAAGTATTTCCCGGACGAGCCGCTGTTCTCCCTGCCGTTGCTGGATTACTACTTCCCGTCGCGTCAGTACGACAAGGCCATTGAAGCGCTGCTTCGTCTTGAGCGGCAGCTCGGTGTGGAAGACTCCGCCATGAAGGCGCGATTGTCCGCGGCCAAACTTGCGGCCGGCGAAGTGGACGAGGCAGAAGCCTATGCTGATGAGGCACTGGCGATGCAGCCAGGCCTGGAGCTCGCCTGGTGGTCGAAGCTTCGGGTCAGCGTGGCCGCGAGCAAAACAGACGATGCAATCAACGCGCTCACCCGCCTCGAGGACGACTTCGGGCACACGCTGGACGGCAATGCCTTCTCGCGTGACCGGGCGTTCCGTACCTTCGTGGCGACACCGGAATTCAAGTCGTGGTCCGAGGGTCGCCACAGCTCGGGTGATGACTGATATCCGGGACTACGAAGCGCGTCACCGCGCGGACTTTCGGCGCCTGAATATTGAGTGGCTCGAACGATACTTCGTCGTAGAGCCCATTGATGAAAAAGTGCTTTCCGATCCGGAGACCCACATCCTGAGCGACGGCGGTCATATTCTGATGGCCGAGGACGGCGGCGAGGTTGTGGGCACGGTGGCGCTGAAGCAGCAAGAGGCGGGTGTCTTTGAGCTGACAAAAATGGCGGTGACTGCCGACCAGCAGGGTCGAGGGATCGGCCGTAGCCTGCTGGACGCCGCGCTGGCGCGATTCACCGAGCTCAGGGCGAACCGGCTGTACCTCGAGTCGCACAGCAGCCTGGATACCGCATTACATCTCTATGAGCGTGCGGGTTTCCGTCATGAGCCCCCGCCGTCACCATCCGACTACGACCGGGCCGATGTCTACATGGTGTATTACCCGCCCGAAGCCAGCTGAGAATTGCGCGACTGACCCGGAAATCGCTGCCAGCACCGCCAATATGCCCGCCACGGCTGGAAAATCAGGCCAGCTTGCCCGTTGGGTGGTAAAACGCTGTAACGGGCTTTTTCACGGGAAAAAGACGTCGTCATGACCCCGATGCCGGCGCCCGGAGCGCACCGTTTTCAGGCAAATCCCGACGCAGTAAAAAAACTGCAAAATAGGTGTTGACGGCCAGACTTTTCTCCCTATAATGCGCCCCCTCGTCGAGGCCACGGTGTGTCTCGACCGACCCCCAAGCTAAATAATCAGGTCCAGAGAACTGGCCTTCGGCCGCTTACGCCCTGTATACTTGATGGTCTGCCCCTGAAAAACGTGGGCCTCGTTCTTTAACAAATAAATCAGATAATTTGTGTGGGTGCTTGCGCTCGAGTTTGCGAAGGCAAATATTGAGCGTAAGAACCTAAACTGTCAGTTTAGTAATTACGCTAGCTCAAACTTTTGAACTGAAGAGTTTGATCCTGGCTCAGATTGAACGCTGGCGGCATGCCTAACACATGCAAGTCGAACGGAAACGATGGAAGCTTGCTTCCAGGCGTCGAGTGGCGGACGGGTGAGTAATACTTAGGAATCTGCCCAGTAGTGGGGGACAACCAGAAGAAATTCTGGCTAATACCGCATACGCACTACGGTGGAAAGTGGGGGATCTTCGGACCTCACGCTATTGGATGAGCCTAAGTCGGATTAGCTAGTTGGTGGGGTAATGGCCTACCAAGGCGACGATCCGTAGCTGGTCTGAGAGGACGATCAGACACACTGGGACTGAGACACGGCCCAGACTCCTACGGGAGGCAGCAGTGGGGAATCATAGACAATGGGCGCAAGCCTGATCTTGCCATGCCGCGTGAGCGATGACGGCCTTAGGGTTGTAAAGCTCTTTCACCGGTGACGATAATGACGGTAGCCGGAGAAGAAGCCCCGGCTAACTCCGTGCCAGCAGCCGCGGTAATACGGAGGGGGCTAGCGTTGTTCGGA
>JBCCNM010000002.1:0-66494 GCA_039025835.1 Pseudomonadota bacterium
GTTTGTGTATAAGTCGATGAAGAAGCGCCTGGTGCGTGAGCGACCCTACATCAACCACGGGGATATCCTCTGTGGCGCCGCCCCACTCGACCGATACAGCTTCCCGTCCGGGCATACGCTACACGCCGCGTGTTTTACGACGATGTACGCGCACATCGACCCTTCCCTGCTAGTGGTACTGCTGCCCTTTGCGCTGCTGGTCGCTGCGTCTCGCATCATCCTCGGCCTGCATTATCCGAGTGACGTCATCGTTGGCGGGAGCATCGGCCTCGCTCTGGCCAGTGTGGGTATCGCTTTCCTCTAGAGCAGGGCGGCAGGTTAAATAACCGCGGCGACAAAACGGTCGTAGATCACCGTGCCCCAGACGAGGCCACATATCATCAGCGCGATAGTCACAGCGGCAGAACCGAGATCCTTGGCGCGTCCTGAGAGTTCATGAAGTTCCTCACCGAAGCGGTCAATTGCCGCCTCAATGGCAGAATTCAGGAGCTCGGTCAGAAGCACCAGAAGACAAACGCTGATTAACAGCGTCCTTTCCATCGGTGTGCGCCCCAGCCAAACCGCGATGGGCGCCATGATGACAGCGAGCGTCAACTCCTGTCGGAAAGCGGACTCATGACGCCAGGCGTGGGCGAACCCCTGCGCTGAATATTTCGCTGCGCGAATCACGCGCAGGAATCCGGTGTTGTCTGGCTTACCCACTGCGGCAGCTCGGAAATACGGTGGCTAGAAGGTGCCAGACTTTAGCGAAAAGTCGACGTCAGCGCGATGCTGCCGCGCTCGCTATGCCGCCGCCTGAACCGTACTCTCGGCCTGAACCTGTTGGATGCGCAGTTTGCCGGAATGAACCTCCAGCATATCCAGATTGCCGTCGGCGCGCTCGGCGAGTGCTGTTCCGTGTTCGACCCAGTCACCGTCGTTGGCGTACAGGCAATTACCGATCATTCGCACGCGGGGGCGATGAATGTGGCCGCAGACAATGCCATCAAATCCCCGCTCCCTCGCGTAATCAGCAGCAACTGTCTCAAAGCGCCTAATGTACTCATTCGCGCTGGCCAGGTGCCGCTTCAGGCTGGCACAAATCGAAAAGGCATCTCGACCGAGCGACTGTCGGAGGCGATTGATGAGTACGTCGATCTCCATCAATAAACGATATGCCGTGGCGCCGAAAGACTGCAGATTCGTACCTTCACGAATTCGCCCGTCGAGAATATCGCCATGCGTAACGAGCATTCGCTTTCCGCCGGGTGTTATGTGCACTGCCTCAAGCACGATCGGAATACCCAGCAACCGCTGGCCGACAGCCCGGCGAAATTCAAAGTCGTGGTTGCCTGGTATGTAGAGAATATCGGTGCCCTCGGCGGCCAGCTCGATCAAGCGATAGACAACACGCTGATGGGCCTCGGGGAAATTCGGGCGGGTTTTTATCCGTTCCAGATCGATGATGTCACCGACCAGGTAGATGCGCTCCGCACGGACCGTGTCCAGGCACGACAACAGGTCCGCAGCGCGGCAGGCCCTGGTACCGAGATGGACGTCTGAAATCCAGAGTGAACGGTAAGCGGGCATCATGGCATGTCCTGTCTGTCATCGTTTAGCCGAGCGTAGGGCCGTCGATTGACAGGACTTTGAATATTCAGTGACGGTTTTGTGTCAGGACTTGCCTGACTGCGCAGGTCACTTTTTCGCGCAGCAACGCGCTGTGCGGCAGCCTAGCTGCCTGTAGGGGCTGCCTCGGTGGTCTCGTCGTTTGGCCCTGCCAGACCGCTTTCGCTGTCGCTCAGCAGTGTCTGGCCGCCCAGAACGATACCCGGCAGCAGGAAGAACACACTGAAAATGTATGCGAACGCATAGCCGCGGTTTTCTTCCGTCTTCATTCCCAGCCACAGGGCGGCACGCACGGGCAAATCCTTCAGAATCGGCACAAGGGAAAACAACAGGACACCGAACACGTTGTAGAACAGGTGCACAAGCGCGATTTGCAGCGCAAAGACACCGAACTCGCCAGAGACCGACGTTGCGGCCAGCAGCGCGGTAATGCAGGTACCGATATTCGCGCCCATCGTGAACGGGAACACTTCCCTGACCGTTAAAACGCCAGAACCTGCCAGCGGTACAATCAGGCTGGTGGTGGTCGAGGACGACTGCACAAGTACGGTGATGACGGTGCCCGACGCGATACCGCGAACCGGTCCACCGCCAATAGCGCTTTGCACGATGTTGCGCGCACGCCCCGTCATTACGGCTCTCAGCGACTTGCCGAGCAACAATACCGATGACATGACCATCGCAATACCGATCGCAATCACCAGCAGTGCCCCAACGGTGGTTGGCAGGAATTCAAGCGCACTGACCAGGTATTTGGCGACCGGTTTGGTGACGGCTCCGAGCACGTTGAAGCTACTGACGGATGCATCCGGTCCGGACGCAAAAATCTGCGCTGCCGCCCCGCCAAGTTTTTCCAGCGGGCTGAACAGGATTTCGATCGGAAGAAATATCAGGATGCAGAAGAAGTTAAAAAAGTCGTGGACTGTTGCCGCCTGGAAGGAGTTTCGAAACGCTAAACGCTCACTGAAATTGCCGAGGCTGACAATGGTGTTGGTGATCGTTGTGCCCATGTTGGCACCCATGATCATCGGTACGGCGATGCTGACGGGGACACCACCGGCTACGAGGCCGACGATCACGGACGTTACGGTGCTGGACGACTGCACGAGCGCGGTGGCCAGCGTGCCGAGGATGACGCCGACAACGGGGTTGCTGGCAAATTCGAAGATGCGCGTTGCGCCGTCGGCGCCACCGGATATCCACTTGAATCCGGCGCCGATCACGCTGACGCCAACCAGCAGCAGGTAAACCAGCAGGATTACCGTCAGCCAGGTCGCAGGCCCGCCGGCACCGCGTTGCGGTTGGTGAAAATCGGTCATTCGAATTTGACTCCAGGGTCAGAAAAGGACGCGCGGGGCCAGGCGGGAATCACGACCCGGCAGCCCGGCGCGGCACACGGTAGCCCGCAGCGAATCCACGTGCAACCGGTACCGGGTCGTGTGCCATAATTCGCCGGCGCAGCGGGCCTCGGGCCAACGATTCGCCCTGCGTCCCCGGCCCGTGCCATCATTGAGCACCGCTATGTTCAGCCTGTTCCTGCTAGCCTTGTCTCGATACCTGTCCCTGCTCGTCATGGCGGTGGCCGCGGTATTCGATCGACGCCGACGGATAAGCGGACGGTTGCTCGTCTTTGTGCTGACACCGTTGTTCATCATTGCCCAGCTGCTGACGTGGGTGTTCTGGCTGCTGGACGAGGTGTTTTTCTCACGCTATCGCGATGTAGAGATTCGGGAGCCGCTGTTTGTGATCGGCCCTCCGCGCACGGGTACCACCTTCATGCACAAGGTCCTCGCTGCCGACGAACAGACCACAACCTTTCGTCTTTGGGAGTGCCTGTTCGGGGTCACAATCTGCGGGCGCAAACTGTGCCGCGGACTCGTATGGCTCGACCGGCGATGTGGTCGCGCGGTCTCCAAGCTGGGGGCACGCTGTCTGCAGGGACTGCAGTCGTCGATGGACGAGGTGCATCCTCTTGGGCTCGCCGAGCCGGAGGAGGACTTCCTGCTGTTCCTGCCGTTGGCGTGCTGTTTCCTGATCTCGGTGCCATTTCCGGAAGCTCGCTGGCTGTTTGCTTTTTCACGATTCGATACGAGTGTGTCACCACGCGATCGCAAGCTGTACCTGCGCTGGTATCGGCGCTGTATCCAGAAGCACCTGCACATGAACGCGCCGGACGCGCGATTCCTGTCCAAGAACGCATCGTTTGCTGGCACGGTGAACAGCCTGCTGGGCGAGTTTCCGGACGCCCGCATCATCAGCACCTGGCGTGACCCGATGGAATCCGTTCCATCCCAATTGAGCTCGCTTCGACCCGCGCTGGGCGCACTGGGGTTTTCACGTTACGACGAGACATTCAAAACAGCGCTGGTTGACCAGATGGTGTTCTACTACACCCACCTCGGCACCGCGGAGCGACTACAGCAGCAGCGCATCGCCCGCATCGATACGCTGGCCATGCGCGAGCACCTCGAGCGAAGCGTCCGAGAAGCGTTTTTCAAGCTTGATCTCGACGTGTCGGACAGCCTCGCTCAAGAACTTGAACAACGCGCGGAAGCGTCCCGACGGCACAGCTCGGCCCACGCCTACTCGCTGGACGAATTCGGGCTCGACGAGGAACTGCTAAGATCGCGTTTTGATCTCGACCCCCCCGAGTCGAAACCCGGGTAACCATGCGATCCATTGCGGCAAAACAGGCGGCGTCGATCGACGAATTCATGCGTCTGCCGGACGACGAACCGACCGGGCGCGTCGGGCGCGTCGTTATCGTGTCGGACTCGGTGCCGGAACGAAACGGTGTCGGCGCCTATTACCAGGACCTGACCGATCAACTCGCCGAACAGTGTGACCAGGTGGGTTTTCTGTGTCCGGACGGCCGTCGCAAGCTGCTAAAAATCCCGCTACCCGGCGACCCGACCCAGAAAATCTGGTTCCCGTCGTACCGTGAATATTCCGACACGATGCGCCGCATGCAGCCGGAGTGCATCATCGCCGCGACACCCGGACCGTTCGGCCTGCTGGGTGCGTATTTCGCGCGACGCCTGAGTATTCCGCTGGTCGTTGGCTTCCATACGCACTTCTCCGGTGTCACGGACCAGTACAGCAATGCGTTTCTCAGGACGTTCAGCCGCTTCTATTTCAATGTCGCCGACTGGGTCATGTTTCGCTACGGCGATCTCGTGCTGGGCAACTCGGAGGCCATGGTGGAACTGGCGCTGTCGCTTGGCGCGAAACGTGCCGAGGTTATGGGCACCCTGCTACCTGTGACCTCGCTGAACAAACCGACGACACCCTTGCGGGACACGGTATCGCACGTCCTGTTTGCCGGCCGACTGGCACCGGAGAAACGCGTGCAGTGGATCATCGATGCCGCAGAAGCCCGGCCGGACGTAACCTTCACGCTGGCCGGAGATGGTCCACTGGGCGACGACGTTGCCGCTGCCGCGGCACGTCTGCCGAATCTGAACTGGCTGGGCTGGGTAGGCCGTAGTGAGCTGCTGGACGCGATGGACGTCGCCGACCTGCTCGTACTGCCGTCCGTGGTGGAATCGTTTGGCACCGTCGCACTCGAAGCGATGGCGCGACAGCGACTGGTCTTGGTGACGCCGACCTGCGGTATCGTGGAATGGCCGGATCTTGTCAGCCAGCTGTTCGTTCTCGGCGACGGCGAGACCGTCGCCGATGCGATCCGGCGCATTGCTGCGCTGTCGGTTGAGCAGCGGCAGCAGACTGCACGGAATGCGTCCACGGCGGCCCGGGCGCTGAATGCCAACAGCATCCGGCACTGGCTCAGCCTGCTGGAAACAGACGACGCTGATGCCGACTAGAACGCGGCAGCGCCTCCTCGTCGTGTCCATTCACGACGTCATGCCGGAAACCCTGCCGCAGACACGGACCCTGTTCGACAAATTGCGGGCGGCCGGACTCGACCGCGTCACGCTGCTGGTCGTACCGGGCCGGTCGTGGGGCGATGACTCGCTTTCGGCACTGAAGCAGCTCGTGGACGACGGGGCGATTCTCGCCGGCCACGGTTGGAACCACCGTGTCGATGCGATCCGCGGCTGGCGGCATCAACTGCACAGCCGACTGATTTCCCGCGACGTCGCGGAACACCTCGCACTCGACGCGGCCGGTATTCGCGACCTCGTAGCGCGTTGTCACGCCTGGTTTGTCGAGCACGAGCTGCCGGTCTCGGATCTTTACGTACCGCCGGCCTGGGCGATGGGCGCCATCAGCAGCACGGAGCTCGCGGCTTCACCGTTTCGCTTGTTCGAAACCTTCGGCGGTGTCCTGGACACCGCGGACGGTCGCTTCCGGCGTTCCGCGATGGTGGGCTTCGAGGCAGACAACCTGCTTCGCGTGGTGTCCTGTGCGGTGTGGAACCGGCTGAACCTGTCGGTCGCAGGTTTCGACTCACCCGTGCGCGTAGCCATCCACCCAAACGACCTGTCGCTCGGTATGGCGAAGTCACTCGAGCGGCTGATCGATCGCGGCGGGCGATCGCTTACCTATGGATTGCTGGCGGCCTAATCCGGACGTTCCCGCCAGTAGGCGTCGAGTCGCGCTTCGGCCTGATCACCGAACAGGACGCGACAGAGCTCCAGCAGACCCGGGTCGTCGCGCAGCACGTTCTCACGCACAACAAGGCTGATCTTCGAGCGTCGACGCAGAAAGTCATCGAGCCGGGTGATCATTTCTTTCTCCGCCGTGTGCTCGATTTCACAGCGCAGGTATTCCGCCTCATCGACGAGGCGCTCCGCCATGCGCGGATCGCGGCGGATCGCGTCCAGCATGCCGAACGCGTCGGCACCGTAGCGACGCCAGAAGCGCTTCGAGAGTTTTTCCATGGAGCGTTCATCGGCCATTGCGTCCAGATTCATCGCGGCGGCGTCGGCGAAGAATCGCGCCCGCGTCACCGCGTCAGGTTCGCCATACCAGTCGTCAGCATCGTTCAATTCCAGGCCGAGTTCAGCCACCAACTCCGCGACCTCCTCGCCGACATTGACGCAGTCGGTAATCTTGCCACCGAAAATGCTGATCTGGGCGCGATTCCGGTCAACTTCGATCGCGTGCTTGCGCGACAGGCTGATCCAGTCCGCATCACTGCCGCCGCCGCTGACGGCCAGCGGCCGCACGCCGCAGCGTTCGGCAATGATGTCGTCGCGCGTCAGTGGAACTTTGAGATCGAGCAGTTCATTGGCGTTAGCGAGCACAAATTCACGATCCGCTTCTGTCACGGAAGGTAGTGGGTCGTCGACGCGGGTATCGGTGGTGCCGATACAGGTTTTTGGCCCCATCGGCATGACAAAAAACAGCCGGCCGTCGCTGGCGAAAAACGCGAGGATGCGGCGCTCATTCATCATCCGATCCACGACGAGATGAATGCCTTTCGACAGGACGTGGCGGTGCTCGGTGGTGACATCACTCTCGGCGTTAACGTCATCAACCCAGGGACCGCAGGCATTCACCAGCACACGCGCCCTGATCGCCAGTGACTCGCCACTCTCCAGGTCGCTGGCGTCGATCTGCCAGTCGTTCCCCTCACGACGAAACGCCGTGGCTTCGACATAGTTGGCGGCTGCGGCGCCGCGATCGAGTGCGTTGCGGACGAAATTCCAGACGAAGCGGGAATCGTTGTCGTGCAGGTAACAGTCGGAATACTCCACACCCCCGACCGCATCTCGCACGTCGATCAGGGGCTCTCGTCGCTTGAGCGCTGCACGGGACAAGTAGGCCGGCGCGCGCGTGTGAAAACGACCGAACGCCCAGTACAGCAAAGCCCCCAGGTAGATTACGAAGGCCGGCTTGCGGAAATCGCGCTCGACGGTTGTCAGGAAGCGGATCTCCCGTACCGTGGACGGGTAGCTCTCGTTCAGGTTGTTTCGACTGCCGCAAAGATCCCAGACCAAACCGGCCTCACCGGACTCAAGATACTTGATGCCGCCCCAGGCGAGGTTGGAAGACTGCGAACTGGTGGCACCGCCAAAGTCACCGCGGTCGATCAGGGCAACGTTCAGGCCTCGAGCCGCAAGAACCGATGCCGACACCGCGCCGTTGATGCCTGCTCCGACGATGCAGACATCGAATGCGCCGGAGCGCAACCGCTCGAGCTGGGTATCGCGGCGCACGTCAGACAATATACGGTTTGACCGAGTTAATCAGGACGTCGGCATCGCAGGGCTTTTCGAGACAACCAGTGACGGGAATGTCGCCAAGCTCCTGGCGAACGACATGCTCTTCGTCGACACTGAGAACGATGATGTTTGCGCCTGGCATAAGCGACAGCGTCTCCACGATGGTTTCGGGTCCGGACATGCCGGGCATAGACATGTCCTGCAAGATAACGCCGATCGTGGCTCCATGCATCTGCACCTGATTGAGGGCATCGAGGCCGTTGTTCGCCTGCAGGACATTGAGACCGGCGTTCTCCAAAATCTCGACAATAAGGCCCCGGACGAGGTCGTGGTCATCTACCACGAGCACGGACTTGGGTCGTGCCTGAGAGTTCGGTCCGGTAATAGGCAGGTCTCCGACGGCCAGGTTGGGTGCAACTGCTTTGCTCGGACGCCTAGATTCTGGCACAGAGCCCTTGGCAGTAAAAGCGCCTCGGGACAATCAGCCACAGTTTAACGCCTTGATTTAAATCAAAATCAGGCAGAGTCTAATGGTATTATCGCGGGCGCGGCGGTGAACAACGCTACAGACGCGAAGACCGGGACATTCAGGGTGACAGTGTGAGCGGACTAGCACGAATAATGGTTGTCGACGATGACGACATGGTGGCCTCGGTGGTGTCTTTGATGCTGACCGAACTTGGCTACGAGTCCGAAGTTATCAACAGCCCGAATGTGGCACTCGAGCGTTTTCGCACCGCGGCCAGCGAATTTGACCTTGTGCTCACCGACCTGACCATGCCGGAGATGAACGGCGTGGAACTTGCCAAGCACCTCAAGAGCACACGCGACGACATCGTTGTCGCCGTCATGACCGGATTCGGCGGCGCCGCAGAAAGCAGCACTGACAGCGACACCGTCGACCGTTTTTTGACCAAACCGCTGCTGCTCGACGACTTGTCGAAGGCGTTGAGCGAACTGCTGGCAAAGTGACGGTTTCGGTGCCGGGACTCGCATGAATCGCGACCTCGTTCTCGCCCTGTTCTTGATACTCGTCGTTGCCGCAGCCGGCTGGTGGCTGTTCTCACCCTCCGAATCGCCACCAGCGCCAAAGATCGCAGCGCCGGCCGAAAACAGTGAACCCGAGCGCCCCGCTGAACCGGTATACCGCGTGCCAAGCATGCAGGGGCCGCGTGAGCTCGTCGATCTGCCGTCGCTCGACGACAGCGACGCTTACTTCCGGCTCGAATTGCGCAACCTCTTCGGGACGACGCTCGATCGTCTGCTGATTGAGTCGGGGGGCATCGAACGCTTCGTTGCGACGATCGACAATCTGCCACGCAAAACCGTCGCTGACAGCATTCGTCCGCTACGGCCGGTAGCCGGCGCTCTGCGCGTCGTCGATGGCGAAATCACCGCTGCAAACGCTGAACGCTACGCCCCGTATGTGGCCCTTTTCACCGCAAGCGATATCGACGAACTCGTCGGTGCCTACCAGCGTTTTTACCCGCTGATGCAGGAGGCGTATCAGCGGCTCGGCTACCCGGACGGCTACTTCAACGATCGTGTCATCGTCGTTATTGATCATCTGCTGCAGACGCCGGCAATCGACGAACCGCTGGCGGTCACACAGCCGCATGTGCTGTATGAATTCACCGATCCGTCACTTCAGTCGCTGTCAGCCGGTCAGAAAATCCTGCTGCGTATTGGTCCTGAGCACCGGAATGCAGTGCAACAGCGGCTGCGCGAACTGCGCAGCCGCCTGACCCGACTCGACGGCTAAGCGGCCGCGGCTGCCGCCCACGCAGCCAGCACCTCGGCTTCCTTGTCGGCCGGTATACCGCTGCGCAGAGTCGCCTGGCGCTCTTCGGGCAATCCCTTGAACCAGTCGAGGGTGGCGCGAACCGTGTCCTCGACGGGGCGGATCGTCAATCCCGCCTCCAGCGACTTGTCCGCGGACCAGGACAGAGAACCGGCCATCGGATTGTCGCTGCCGGCCCACATCTGAATCTGCCGCCACGGCATCAACTCGTGCTGCGCGAGGAATTCCGCCGGCACCCATTCGAGCTCGGTGCTCTGGTCGGTCACCGCCACGCAGGCATCGAGCACGTCGCCCATCGGCAGCGGCGGGCAAATCACGTTGTAACTGTCGGTCAGCCGGGCTTCGAGGCAATGCACCATGAACGCCGCGAGGTCGCGGACGTCGATGTACTGCGTCAGATCACCAGGCTTGCCCGGCGCGAGCATCCGCCCACCTCGGTCCGCGCGCAACGGCCAGTAGGTAAAGCGATCCGTCGGGTCGCGTGGGCCGACGATCAGCCCCGGTCGAATCTGCGTCACGCGACCGGGCATCGCTTCTTCGGCCGCACGTTCGCAGTACGCCTTCAGCGCGCAGTAGTGAGTGCCCACGTCCTCCGTGGTCGGATCGTCGAGCACGGCGCGCGGGGTTTCTTCGGTTCGAAATTGAGGCCCTTCCAGCCAGCCGTCGTACTGGCAGATGGTCGAGACGAACAGGTACTGCTCCGCCTGGTCGGCCATCAACTGGCTGGAAGCTCCGACGATGCGCGGCACATAACCGGACGTGTCGATCACCGCGTCAAAATTGCGCCCTCGCAGAACGGACAGTCCGTCATCGACGGTCGGATCGCGGTCGCCCACGAGTTTTTCCAATTCCGGAAAAAGGTCGTTGTTGCTGCGCCCGCGATTGAACAGCGTCACGTCATGGCCGCGGTCCAGCGCGTACTGCACGGTGTGCGGACCGAGAAACCCGGTGCCACCGAGAAACAGAATTTTCAATGATTTGGCATGCGCCGTGAGCGGCAGCGCGCCCGCGGCTGCGGCGGCGCCGAGAAAGGCTCGACGATTGATCTGCATAGTGATCTCCCCCTGTACGCTGCAGTGAGAGCGAGTATGCCGACAAAAGTTCCTGCCGTCAGTCCGGCTGGCACGCCGGGCACTGGTAAAACTGACGGCCACCGACATCGATGCGTCGAATTTCTTCACCGCACGCGTAGCAGGCCTCCCGATCACGGGTGAACACGTAATGACGGTACTTCGCATAGCGAAGGCCACGCGCTTTTAGACGCTTGGCCAGCGTCGCGGTGACGGTAACACCACGCGTGCGGTAGGCGCGACGACAGATTTTCAGCGTGTCACGCGCTAGTCGCCCAAGTTGCCTGCGGTCAAGGTCAGCAGGACGCTTTGCCGGCGACACGCGCGCCGACCACAGAATCTCGGAGCGCAGGTAATTGCCTATCCCCGCCAGGAATTTCTGGTCGAGGTACAGAGCGCCAAGAGAGCGGCGCCGGAAGCGGTCGCTCGACAGACGCTCGACAATGCTGTCGCTGCTCAGGCTGTCGTCGAGCACGTCCGGACCGACATTACGCAGGAACGGGTGCAAGTACAGTTCGGATTCGTGCATCAGCGAGACGTCGGTGGCGCTGTACAAGCGGGCCGTGTGCGTCGGTGTGTCGAAGGCCACGCGCAGAGAGCGTGTCGTGCGCGGCAGTTTCGGCAACTTGCTCGTGTACCAGCGGCCATACAGTTGATTGTGGCTGTAGAGCACGAGTCCGTTGTCGAATCGAGTCAGCATGGCCTTGCCGCGCGTGTCGATAGCCGTGATCCGTGCACCGTCGAGTTCCTCACTCCGGTTGCGCAGTGCCGGGATCGTAAACTCGATCCGCTGCAGCGGCTGGTCAACCAGAATCTTTGCAATTTTGTCGGCCGCCAGACGTATCTCAGGACCTTCCGGCATTTCGCTCTCCACGGCAGCGCTTGGAACAGTAGCGAACGTTTTCCCAGTCGCGCGCCCATTTTTTTCGCCACGTAAACGGACGCTGGCAAGTCGCGCAGATCTTTTCCGGCAGGTGTGGCTTCTTGTGCATGCACAGAAGTTTGGCGGGCAGGCGGGCTCGAGGCTACGATGCAGGTGTAACAAGTCGTTTCCTGGATCGATGACGCGAATTGCAATCATTGGTGCCGGCCTGGCCGGACTCGTTCTCGGCCGTCAACTCAGTGCACATCACGAGGTGACGTTGTTCGAAAAAGCCCGCGGTGTCGGTGGCCGCATGGCAACGCGCTATGCCGGAGAATTCCGCTTTGATCACGGCGCGCAATTCTTCACCGCCCGCAGCCGTCGGTTTCGTGATTTCCTGGCGCCTTTTATCGCTGAGGGTAGCGTCGCGCCCTGGTCAGCGCGGTTTGCCGAGCACACGCGCGCCGACATCACGGCGGCGCGTCAGTGGGGCGACGAGCACCCGCACTTCGTCGGCGTGCCAGGCATGAACGCTCTGCCAAAACGACTCGCAGATGATCTCGATATTCGGCTACAAACCCGCATTGTTGCAGCGACACCGTCCGCTGCTGGCTGGCAACTCGTTGACGAGCATGCCGCCGAACACGACGTTGACTGGCTGATCGTGACGGTACCCGGGCCGCAGGCCGCAGAGCTGCTGGCCGAGCCGATGCCGGACGCTGCCCGACAGGCGTCGACTGGAATGAAGGCTTGCTACGCTGTGATGCTCGGCTTCGATGAACCCCAAACGACCGGTTTCGACGCCAGTCGCGTTCTCGATGCCGACATCAGCTGGATGTCCGTCAACAGTTCAAAACCGGGGCGCGACATTCCGTTCACGATGGTCGTGCACGCCACCAACGCCTGGGCCGATGCCAATCTTGGTCTGCCGCTGGCCGACGCGAAGCGGCACCTGTTGTCGGAGTTTGAGGCGGTTAGCGGGATAGACCCCGGTGTTGCAGTGCACAGCGACATCCATCGCTGGCGGTATGCCAATACCGGCAAACAGGACAGTTCGGGTTACGTATTGGATGTTGAACAGCGACTCGGGCTGTGCGGCGACTGGCTGATTCGCGGCCGGGTGGAAGCCGCGTTTCAGAGCGCGATGCGCCTCGCGGATCGTTTAGGCGACGTCCTCGTCAGCGATCGTTGAGACGGCCTGCAGCAGCCGTTCGTGCAGAGTTTTCGCATTGTAGGGTTTGCGCACGATGGTGACGACGTTTGCCGGCCGCGAACTTTGCAGTTCGTCTTCATCGATCATGCCCGACGCGATCACAACTGGCAGTCCGGGTCGCAGCTCCGCCACGCGTCGGGCGAGTTCGATACCGGTCATGTCCGGCATCATGTAGTCGAACACGGCGACGTCAATGGCGTGATTCGCATCGCTGATGTAATCGATCGCATCGAGGGCATTGTTGAGACTGTAGACGGCGCAGCCGTATTCGCCCAGCAGCAGCGATATTGAATCGGTGATGGCGAGTTCATCGTCTACGAGGAGTACGCCGATGGCACCGGCGGGCGTTGCGCTTACGGGCTTCACCGGCTCGTCAACGACCAACGAATCGAGATCGGCCTCGGCGCGTGGCAGCAGCACCCGGACGCGGGTGCCTTTGCGTAACTGACTGTCGATGAGCAGACCGCCACGAGCATACGATACGGCGCTGTGCACTATGGAGAGTCCGAGACCGGTGCCGCGGCCAGGATCTTTGGTGGTGAAAAACGGATCCAAAAGCCGGTCGAGATTTTCAGGCGGAATCCCGGTCCCGGTGTCAGTGACGGTGAGCTGCACGTAGACGCTGGGATGCAGCCGCCCGGTGAGTGTCTGCAACGGTTCGTCCATGCGCGTTTCGGAAAGGGTGATGAACAGTTCTCCCCCCTGCTCCTCCATCGCGTGCATCGCGTTGGTGCAAAGATTGGTGACGACCTGCTGCATCTGGGTCGCGTCGGCGATCACTTGCGAACAGGATTCGTCGATATCAACACGAATGCGAATATTCGACGGGAAGGAGCTGCGAATCAGCTGGATGGAGTCGCGCAAAACGGTCTGTAGCGCCAGCGAACGAACGTCCACGTCACTGGCTCGACTGAAGGACAGGATACGTTCAACCAGTGACTTTGCGCGGGAACTACCCATCTCGATTCGGGACAGGTAACGCCGCACTTTTTCCGGTTCGTCTGAATGACTGCGAGCCAGTCCCGTGTAGCCGGAAATGGCCTGCAGGATGTTGTTGAAGTCGTGCGCGATGCCGCTGGCCAGGGTACCGATCGATTCCAGTTTTTGTGTTTGATTCAGTGACTTCTCGACCACCCGGCGCCGATCCAGCATATCGTTGAAGTGCTGGCCGAGGACACCGAACTCGTCGTTGCTGGCGATCGTGACGCGTGCATCGAGGTCACCGTCTGACACGCGCTGCGTGGCGTCAATGAGCTTGTCGATTCGGCGGGTTACGACGATGTGAAACAGCACACCGAGACACAGAGCCAGGAACGCAGTGCCGAGAGTCAGCGCGAGGGTCTGTAACCGCACCTGTTCCAGTGCAACCGTCTTTGCCGGGCGCAGGTCTTTCTCGTACCACAGAATCCCGCGACCGGTGTTGCCGAGGGTATTGGTCGCGTCCACAAGCTGGACCGTATACGCCGCCACGAGAAAGTCGGCACTGTCAGACACGACCACGTCACTGATGCCCGAACTGTTCATGACAGCCCGCATCTGGCGACGCAGTCCATCCAGTTCCGTACCAGTGCCGCGCAGCACGGTGTGCAACGGTCGGCCGACATCCTCACGTCGCAGTGACGCGATGACACTGCCATCCTCCAGAGCCAGACTCGCGTTCAAAATGTGCCGTTCCGTGCCCAAAGAGACGATGTTCTCCTGCACCCAGCTCATTTCGCCGTAACGGTAGCCGTGCTCGACCTGCGACTGTACGCGTTCAAGCTGAGTACGCTTGTCGCTTATGGCGTCTGCAACCACGCGCTGCACCGCTGCGTCACCGAAAATCGAGTAGGTCAGCCAGGCCAGCAACCCCGCGAAGAGGATCAGCGTTATCGGAAACAGGTTCCTGACAGTATGGCGCATCAGGGAACGCTCGGCGGCGTCAGCGCACTGATCACAGCATCCGACATCAGCAGTGACGCATCGAGATCACTATCGAGAATACCGACATCAATCATCAGAGCATTCAGCGCCCGTATCCTCTCCCGCAGTTGTCCCTGTTCGGCCGACAGGTAAGCAGCGTTCATCGGGTGGTCGAAAAACGTGAGCTGTTGCAGGGCCTGGTTGATCTCAACCGGTGAGACTCCGCGTCGGTCTGACATCCACTCAGCAGACTGAGCCGGATTTTGTTCAAGCTGCTCCAGCGCCGCAAACCAGCCCTCGGCAAGAATCATGAGCTTGTCTTGATGGTGATGCAGTACATGCGGAGTCACGGCCAGCACATCGATGATTTCACCGGGAATTTCACGCGAGGAAAACAGTTCGACCATACCGCGGGCCTTGAGGCGTTCCAGCACCGGACTGAAGGTTACCACCGCATCGACACGCCCTCGTTCGATCATCATTTCCTGCTCGTCGATCTCCACGGAGACGATGTCAACGTCGTCGAGACGCATGCCGTTTGTTTCAAGACCGCGTGCCAGCATCAATGCGCCGAGCGCCGTGCTCTCTGCCGCAACGCGCTTGCCGGTCAGCGCACGCATGTTGGCAATTTCGGGACTGGCGACGATCGCGTCGCCGCCGTTTGAAGAGTCGAGTATCATCACAACAACAATGTCGACACCGGTCTGGCGCATGGCCAGCACCTCATCAAGCGTCAGCGCAGCTGCATCGATCGTGCCATTGGCAAACGAGCGCATGACCTGTGTCGATGAGGAAAATTCCAGCACGCGTGCATCGGACTCAGCGAGAGTGCCTGCCTTCTGCGCGAGAAAGAACGGTTCGAAGCCGAGCCAGACGTTGGTCCCGAGCGTGATCGGGTGCCCGTCATTGTGATCACGTGACAACAGGTCGATTGTGGTGCCGGGGATACGGGACACGACGAATGCAACCGCAATCAGTACAAGTGCGTACAGCAGCAGGTTTCGATTCGTAGGCATTGGCAGATTCCGTGATGATGAGTCGCTCGCGGCTTATGCGCTATTCTAGCGAATTGAGCGATCATGCGCTGAGCGGGCGAATGCGACGAGGACACACATGGAACTGATGCAGGATCTCATCACGGGTGGACGTATCGTGGATATCGTGCTGGTGGTGATGGGAATTGAACTTGTCGTCTCTGCGATTATCGCCAGACGGCGCGGTATTCCGCTCGATATCCCGGGTCTGGCATTCAATATTGGCGCCGGAGCCAGTCTCGCGCTCGCGCTGCGCGCCAGCCTGACCGGTGACGGCTGGCAGTGGATTGCCGTGTGGCTCATCAGTTCGCTCGTCTTCCACGTGCTCGATATCAGCAGGCGCTGGCAGCAATCCCGACGCTAGCGAGTCTCTGATGGATATTTTCCAGTACTGGTTCATGTTTCCGGTGGCCATCGGTGTGGCGACCTGCGCGATGCTCAGCGGCATTGGCGGTGCGGCGCTGTTCACGCCGATTTTCGTGCTGCTGTTCCCGCTGCTCGGCCCGGACTACGTGTTGTCCTCCACCGTAGCCGCGATCGCTGCGGCGTTGATCACCCAGACCTTCGGCTTTTTGTCAGGTTTCATCGGTTACCAGCGCCGCGGCCTGATCGACTACGGGCTTGCCCGTCGGATGCACGTGATCTCGGTACCTGTGGCCATGGTTGGTGCACTGATTGCGACTTCCATCAACGATGCGTTCCTGCTGGCCGGCTATGCGCTGCTGGTGCTGGTCCTTGGGGCCGGTCTCGTGCGTCAGGGCGAACCTTCAGCGGGTCAAACGGATGTACCGCAGGAGCTCCGATTCGTTGTCGATCGCGCCGGCAAGGAACATCGCTTTGTCGACCCGGGGCGAACGACACGCGGGACGCTGCTGACGATGGCCGGTGCGTTTCTGACCGGCCTGGTGTCGGTCGGCATCGGTGAGGTGACGATCTCACAGCTCACACGACGCGGTGTGCCGATCGCCGTTGCGGCCGCCACGTCCGTGCTCGTCGTCATCGTGACCGTAGCTACCGCATCAACGACTCTGGCGGTGCAGCTCATTCGCGAAGGCGGTCTGTCTGCGATTCCCTGGAACCTGCTGCTCTGGGATATTCCCGGCGTGCTGATCGGTGGTCAGATCGGGCCACGTCTGCAGGGCAGGATTCGGCAGATCACGATGCAGAGAGCAATCGGCGCTCTGTTTTTCCTGCTGTCGATCGCGATGGCGTATGTCGCCTGGCTGCGTTTCCAGGGCGGTTCGCTGCATTGACTCAGGCGGCGGTCGCGCGCCCAACCATCCTGCGGCGCTGCAACGTAATGCGGGCCTGATGGTAGAGCAACAAGGCGACACCCAGAACAGTTGGCGTCGCCCAGAGAATCGGATTAAAGGCGTACTGCGGCAGCAGGTTTACAGCGCCGAAAGCGAGAAACGCCGTGTAAACCGAAATGCCCGCTCCGACCAATCCCCGCGTGTGTTGAATCAGCCACTCATTCGGGGGAGGCGTCGATCGCAGGATAAAGTGTGTATTCAAGACCGGTGCAATAAGCCCGATCGACGAGATACCGATCATTAGCGGTTCGCCGATTACGAATCCCTGTGCGGCGCAGTGGACTGCCGCGACAAACGTAGCGCATTGCAAAAACAGGTTCAGGGGTGTTCGGTTGGCGTGGTGAGTGCGTTTGTTGCGAATGCACAGCAATCCATACCAGGCCAGCATGATGGTCAGTATCGCCAGGTACATCATCATCCAGCCAAACACGCCGCGGATTCGGTCAACATCCTCCCAGAACGGATGAGTCTGTAGAGGTGCGACCAGCGTGCACAGACTTATGCCGATGGCCAATCCACCGGTCAGGAGCATGCTGCTCACAAAGGTTTTTCCCCAGAGACGATGGTTGCGCCCGCCCTTTTTGCCGACGATAGGTACCCACACGCACAGCAAGCCCGCCGCACCAGTGACAATATGTGCGTAAATCAAGAACTTGAACAGGTAAACAGCCATGTTCTCCCTCTCAAAGCCAAGGCCACCCATCGCCTACGTTGCACAGTATAATATGCAGCGGCGCTGCGCCCGCAGCATAAGGACAAATACGGTATGGAAAAGCCAGCAACGGCGGTCGTAATTGGCAGTGGGTTTGGCGGTCTCGCGGCTGCTGTCCGGCTCGCCGCACGAGGCGTCAAGGTCACTGTTTGCGAGCGACTGGACGCCCCTGGCGGACGAGCCTACGTTTATCGCCAGGACGGCTATACCTTTGACGCCGGCCCCACGATCGTCACTGCACCGTTTCTTCTCGAGGAACTGTGGGAACTGTGCGGTAAACGCCTGTCCGACGATATCGATCTGCGCGAGCTGAACCCGTACTACACGATCCGCTTCGATGACGGCAGCCACTTCGACTACAGCGGTGATCACGAAGCGATGAAGCGGGAAGTCGCCAAATTCAACCCGGACGATGTCAATGGTTACGAGCGCTTCCTGGAGGCCAGCGCATTGCTGTACAGGGTGGGTTTCGACAAGTTGCTGCACGTGTCGTTTGGCTCCTTCGCTCGCATGTTGAAGGTCCTGCCAGACCTGATACGCGCGCAATTCTATCGCTCCGTGCACAGTCTCGTGGCCAGCTACATAAAACATCCGAAACTCAGGCGCGTATTCAGTTTTCACCCGCTGCTGGTCGGCGGCAATCCGTTCAGCACGACCGCCGTTTATGCGTTGATCGCACAGCTTGAACGCAAGCACGGTGTGCATTTCGCGATGGGTGGTACAGGCGCTCTTATCAACGGCCTCGTCGGGCTGATCGAGTCCCAGGGTGGCACAATCCGGTACAACGCCTCGGTCAGTCAAATCGTCGTGGAAGGAACTCGCGCGGTCGGTGTAAAACTGGAGTCAGGCGAACAGCTTGACGCTGATATCGTTGTATCCAATGCGGATTCGGCTACGACCTACAAACATCTGCTGGCGGATTTTCCCCGACGTCGCTGGACGGACAGAAAGCTGGAGCGTGCACGCTACTCCATGAGCCTGTTCGTTTGGTATTTCGGAACCGATCGTCGCTACGATGACGTGCCACATCACATGATGCTTCTCGGTGAACGATACGAAGCCCTGCTAACGGATATTTTTAAGCGTAAGCACCTGGCTGAAGACTTTAGCCTGTATCTTCACCGCCCCACAGCAACGGATACGTCTCTGGCACCGGAAGGTTGCGATGCGTTCTACGTACTGTCGCCGGTGCCGCATCTGGACAGCGGTGACGACTGGAATCAGATCGCAGATCAATACCGGCAAAAGGTCCAGGAGGCTCTCCAAGACACCGTTCTACCGGAGCTCGAACAGCACATCGCAGCCTCGCACATGCTAACACCGCTGGATTTTCGGGAACGTTTGTTTTCGGTCAAGGGTGCTGCATTCGGCCTGGAACCTGTCCTGACCCAAACGGCCTGGTTTCGACCGCACAATCAGAGTGAGGAAGTTGATGGCCTTTACATCGTCGGTGCCGGTACGCATCCGGGTGCCGGTCTTCCTGGCGTAATCTCTTCGGCCAAAGTCCTGGACGATGTTATCCCGGGGCTTAGCGGACAGAGCCAGCCAAGTCCTGCGCAATGCTCTCCGCAGCAAGTCGACCCGACAGGGCTGTCATAGGGACGCCCGGCCCCGGATGAACCGTACCACCGGCGAAATACAAACCGGGCTGCTTTGAACGACTGCCACCGCGCCGAAAAGAGCCGGCCCACCCATGTGTGGGCCAACCGTAAATCGCGCCCTCACTGCCTGGAAACCTGACGGCGAAATCCTGAGGTGCAGTCAGCGTAGCCTCGGCGGTATCGATATGTAGTCCATGACGATTCAGCAGACCAAACACACGGTCCTCAAAAACGCTGATCTCATCGTTCGACAGTCGCCTTGGGGGTGCATTCATCAAAACAAAAAGGCGCTCTGTACTTTCATCCCCGCGTTGCGGGCCGATGTCGCTGCCGGTCATCGGTCGATCTTGTGCACACACATAAAGTGTCGGTTCGTCACAGACCTGCTGCTGATCAAAGATCGCTGCAAACTCCGCACGATAGTCCCCTCCGAAAAACACAGTGTGATACTGCAGCGGAAAACCGCTGGCTCGCGCGCTTAGACTCCAGGTCAACGCGGACAGCGAACGCGCCTCCTTTCTGCGATCCGGTACAGCACGCGTCAATGCGTCGCCGAGCAAGCCCGCTGACAAGGCATTGATATCTCCATTGAAGACCACCGCTGCAGCATCTATCGACTCACCGCTTTCCAGCAATACGCCCTGCACTTTTCCGCGCCTGAGACGTATTTCATCGACGCGTTCACCCAATCGGACGCTGACACCACGCTCCGCCGCGAGTTTCGCGAGCGCGTCGGCGAATCGCTGCATGCCACCTTTAACCGCCCAAACCCCCGCTTGCTCAGCATGGGCGATCAGCATCAGGGTCGCTGGTGATGCCATCGGCGACGAACCACAGTAAGTCGCGTAGCGGGCGAAAAGCTGGCGCAACCTGGGGTCCGTAAAGACTCTCCCAAGTTCATCCCACAAGGAAACAAAGGGCTTTGTCTCGAGCAGTCGCCGTGGATGCCGCAGGCCAACGTTGACAGTCAAGCCAGCCAGTGTTGGCCTTTGCGTCTGCATGAAACCTGCGTCAAGCGTATCGAATACCCGTGCAGTTTTGTCTGTAAACTTCCGGTACGCCTGCGCGTCAGATTGACCGGCAAAATCGCGAATCGCCTCGATGGAACGATCCACATCAGCAAACAAATCAAGAGAGCTGCCGTCCAGCCAGCTGTGGCGAGCGAGACAGTCCGCCTGCTGAAGATCGACAATGTCATCCAGCGTGGTACCCAGCTTGTCCATCAAGGCGTCGAACACCCAGCGCATGGTAAAAACGGTAGGCCCGGAGTCCACGCCGCCGCTGGACGTCGCCACCTCCCTCATCTTTCCGCCGGGCTGGTCATGCTGCTCGATCAATGACACATCGAAACCGCGCGAGACGAGTTCAAGTGAGGCCGTTAGTCCGCCGATCCCCGCGCCCACGACAACGACGTTGTTCTTCATGCGCTAAGGCGCACCGCTTCAACGCGACGTAGCCGACAGATTATCTGCTCGGCCGGTCTCGTCGTCAGCCGTGAAACGGGTCGCACTAACCCGGGAGACTCCACATCGACGTCATAGCGCCGCAGCAGTGAGGCAAGAATCAGGCCTGCCTCGATCGTTGCAAATGCCGCGCCCACGCAGACCCTGGGTCCGGAACCGAATGACATCAAAACACCTTTGTCGTCCGCTCGATCGAATCGATCCGGATCAAAACACGCTGCGTTGCGCCACAGTAGCTCGCTGCGATGGGAGGTCCACGGCGAAATCATGATCATCGCACCGCGCTTGACCTGCAGATCGCCAACGCGTGTCGATTCTGCCGCCACGCGCGGAATAAAGGTGATCGGCGGATAAAGCCGTAACGCCTCGCGAAACACGTTTCTTACCAACGGCAATTGCTTGACGTGTCGAAACTCGATCGGGCCGTCACCGACAGCCCCGGCGATCTCATCTCGCAGTCGTCGAACCATTTCGGGATGCTGGGCGAGAATAAAAAATGCCCAGGTCAAAGCGCTGGCCGTTGTCTCATGCCCGGCGAGGAAAAACACGCCAAGCTGATCGATGAGTTCCTCGCGCGTGAAGCCTTTGCCCGTGGACTCGTCGCGAGCCTGAATGACGGCTGAGACAATATCGTCATGCGCATCCGGATTTTCCAATCGCGGATCAACCAGGTCACCGATGTGACGACGAATACGTTCACAGGCCAGGAGCACACGATCCGGTTGCTTCACGTCTGCCCACGGTTTACCGAATATCAGCTGACCGACATTCACACTCGCGACGCTGCGCTCAAAGTCAGCAAAGGCATCAAACACTTCTCTCGCCGTTTCCTCGGCCAGCGGGACCGAGAACACCGTTCGACAGATCACATCGGCGGTCAATTCGCTCATGGCGAAATCCAGCGAGAACGCCTCACCGGACGCGGCCCGTGCGTCCAGTTTTTTTATGTAGTGATTCACGGCATCGGACATGGAGCTAAAGGCCGCACCGATGCGCATGTGCGAGAACGCAGGGTCTATCATCGCCCTTTGGCGTCGCCACTTCTCTCCGCTGGACACGAAAATCGAATCGCCAACCAGTGGCGCAAGCGCACCCACCATCAGGTCGTTCTTGGGAAAGACATCCAGCGGATCTGTTGCGAGCTGTTTGGCGAGCTCGGGGTCATTGACCAGCTTTATTGATCGTCGCGAATAGCCGAGTGTCGTGAACGGTTTGCTGTAGGCCTCAGCCGGAACCAGACTCAGCAGGTCCCCGTCACCCTGACGCATTACCCGCAGCAACGACCGCAACGGTGTCAGTGGTTTTGGTGCCGGCGGTCGAAACAGTCCCTCGCTGCCTCGCACTGACGTTTCGTTTTGATCTCCCACACAACGTATTATAAGCAATGACGAGAGTGTTTGGCCTGCATCCAGGGGACAGATATCAAGAGTGTTTTGCTGACGTCAGGCCGTCTTCCGGTCAGTCTCGAATTGGCACGAGCGTTTCATGCAGCCGGCTGGCGAATCGTGGTCGCCGACCCGTGGCCCATGCATCTCTGCCGCATGTCAAGCTGCGTCGCGGTGACAGTCGACTTACCGGCACCACAGGACAATCCTGAGCACTTTGCCGCGACCCTCGAAAAACGATGCGTCGACCATGACATCGATTTGGTGGTACCGGTATCCGAAGAAACGCCCTACGTCGCCGCGCTGCGCGAACGCGCCGTTCCGGTGTTCACATCAGCGCCGGACACGGTGCTGACACTGCATGACAAACTGGGCTTTATCCGTCGCGCCGCACAGGCCGAACTTTCGGTCCCCGCGACGGTGAGAGCAGACCACGATAGCAAGACCATTCGCCAGACCGCTTTCGTCAGAAAACCGCGCTTTTCCTGTTCCGGCCGCGACGTCAGCTTTCATGCTGCCGGCAGCGACGTCCAGGAGGACTCGGCTTTCATTGTCCAGCAGCGCATCGAAGGAGACGCCATCAATGTGTTCGGCATCGCAGTAGACGGAGTGCTGCGGCTGTCGTCGGCTTATCGGGGCCGACTCGTCGACGGCAGTGTGGCCATCGCGTTTGAGCGTGAAGAACAGGCGGATGCCTGCACGTCGTGGGCGTCTCGTTTTGTGGCAGCAACGGGCTACACCGGCCTGATTGCCTTCGATTTTATCGTCGACGATGACGGTATTGCCTGGCCGCTGGAATGCAATCCACGCGCCACCAGCGGTATTCATTTCCTGAACCCGGCAGCGATTGTCGCCGCGATCACCAACGATGAGCTGCCGATTGACCACGTCAAGCCCGTCACCCGCATGGCAGAAAAGTGGTCGTGCTTTACCCGCTATCTCGCCTCTCTGGGCACACGCGACGCCACGCGACAGGCCTGGCAGGTGCTCACCGGATTCAGCGATGTGAGCTGGCAACGCGATGATCCCTGGCCTTTTCTCGCCATGCCGTTCAACAGCTGGCGCATACTTCTGAAAAGCCGACAAAAAAACCACACTTTTGCGAGCGCGGCCGTCGCCGATATCGAGTGGCGTCCCACCGAACGGGCCGGAGGTATGTGTGACGATCGTTGATGAGCGCGGACCGCTGCAGATTCGACGAAGCCAAACCCTCGAAGCGGCGTTCGCTGACTTGCTGTCGCGTACGCGTTTCGGCACGCACAAGCTGACCTATCGGCGACGTCGTGTGTCCGAGTCTCTGACGCGTCTGTCCAATACCCACTATTTCAGTCTGTACGACGGAGACCATCTTGTCGGTGGATACGCCTTGACGCCGACCGACATCATCAGGGATACGGCAACACACAAGGCGCTTTATCGTCACGCACTGTTTGTCGATGACCGCTACCAGCAGCGGGGGTTGGGACACTGGCTGGTCAATGCCGCGCTGGACGCGGCAACAGACAACATTGAGTTCAGCTTTGGCAGCATTGAACTTGGCAATCGACGCTCGTCGGCTGTCGTCGACAAAGGTTCAGCCTGCACAATCGGTCACCTGCGATCCGAGCTGATTTACCGACAGTGGACGCGACGTTCTGCGTTGGTCGCATTCAACCCGGAGGAAGCACTCATCCGCGCGGCGGTAGACGACAGTGAATCAGACTGCACTTACCGTTTTGCAAGCCGTCGTGATGCGCCCTACTACGGTGTGCTGCTCGACGGACAGCTCGCTGCCGGCGCGAGTGCACGTCTCAACAGCCTGGACCTTCGATCGCCGGGGCCCGGTATCGGCCGGGCCTATGCATCACTGGTCCGATTTTTGCCAGCAGCGAGACGCCGTTTCGACCCCGCCGACTTCCGCTTCGTCAGCCTGTCCGATGTCGTCGTGGCTGCAAACAGCGGCAACGCCTGGAATGCGCTTGTCAGTCACATCCTGTATGAGTTTGGCGCGCACATGGCCGGCGTCACCCTCGATCCACGACGCATTGCCTACCAGCGCCTGTGCGATCTCGGACTGCTGGGACGATTCGCTCGTGCTACGCGTGAAGAGTTTAAGTTGGTGGCGAGGCCACATTCGTCTGCCGCGCCCTCGCTCGACTCTGCCATCAGTGGACTCGTCCCGCTGGACATGTAGGCCGCGACGCTGGCAACGTCTTACACTTACGCGGCGAATGCTGTTTCAGGATACCGGCTTTGACAAAGACACTTACGCCCGCAGTGAATGCTGAGCGAAAGCTTATCCAGTCGGATGGCCACGACATCAGTTACTACGTCGCCGGAACGGGTGACCCGGTCTTGCTGGTCCACAGCATCAACGCAGCGGCCTCGGTTTTCGAAGTAAAACCTGTGTTCGAGGCGCTCGCGGCGGACTACCAGGTGTACGCCCCGGATCTGCCGGGCTTCGGTTTTTCGGATCGCTCTGATCGCCGATACAGCATCGATCTGTATACCCAGGCCATCAGCGACATGCTTGAGACGATCGGCGGCGATAAACCAGTGCACGTACTCGGCTTGTCGCTTTCATCGGAGTTCGTTGCTCGCCAGGCAAGTCGCAGTCCGGAACGTATTCGCAGCCTTGCGCTGGTCTCACCGACCGGTTTTGATCGGGGTGCCAACCGACTACGAAGCGATGAGGGAGTCACTCGGGAAAACACCATCGCCGCAGGACTGACAGGCATCCCTGGCCTCCGATCCGGCCTGTTCGGGCTACTGGTTCGACCGGGTTCCGTGCGCTATTTCCTGAAACGCACATTCGGCTCAAACACCGTCGATGAAGCCCTTACTCGCTACTGCATCCTGACAGCTGCCCAGCCCGGCGCAATGTATGCACCCCTGGCATTTATCTCCGGCCGACTGTTTTCCCGCGATATCCGGACCGTCTACGAATCGCTGCAGATGCCGGTGTGGCTCGGCCACGGCATTCGCGGCGATTTCCAGGACTATTCGGAAACTGCCTGGACCGAGACGCGTCCCAACTGGACAGTCCGGGAATTCAACACGGGCGCGATCCCCTACTTCGAAGACCCGAGTCGCTTCTTGACGGAATATCGGCGATTCCTCGCCGGAGTCGACTAGCGTCAGGACGCATTGCAGCGTCGATCCAGCCGGACCGCAGCAACACACGAGAGATCGATTTGTCGCTGAAATTTGCGGACTTTTCTCAAATTTCGCCGAAATTCGCGGCAAGAAAGGCAGGAATAGCGTGTTTTTTCCACGTCAACCTAGAAAAGCCGGCAAACAGGTCTATGCTTGTCCACCGAGGCCCGACGGATGGTATCAATGGTGATCCGGTCGTCAGGACGCTGACCTGATTGTCCGGTACGCAACGAAAATGCGCGTCGCGACCGTTGCAGCCGCGACGCGCAATGCTAACTGTCCGGTTCAGGGTTTCGCGAGGGATGGATACGCTGTATTCGCGCCGGTTCTGCTTAAGAAGCGAGGTGAGACCGCAGTGGGCGGTCGGGCAACGAGCTTCTTGCACATAACCGAGATCCGTCTCCAGACAGTTCGCGGGGTTCGTTCTGTCGCACTCTCCGTTGGTTGAGAGAAGGCGCGTCGCGACCATTGCGGCCGCGACGCGCAAAGCTAACCGTCCAGGTCAGGGTTTCGCGAGGGATGGATACGCTGTGTTCGCGTCGGCGTTGCCTGTCGGCGTTTGTGTGTCTTCAAAAGAGGACACACAAGCGGCCGATGAGACGTCACCGAAATCCGTTCCCAGACGGTTCGCGGGGTTCAAACGAAGCTCTGTCGAACAATCCGAAGACACCGCACAAGGCGGCTTGACTCCGGTCTGTTCTTCATCGACTTCCGTCCATGTCATGTCGGTCTTCGAATCTGAATCCACAACGGGACTGGCGTGACCCGTTGTGTAGACCGCGACCGCTGACAGACAGATTCCCGTCATCAGCGTCGCAACCAGTTTCAGATCCCTGTCGTTCATCGGGCTACGGTGCCGCCGAGTAGTACGGCACCATGTTGTGTTCCTGCGCCCACAGGAACCAGTTATCCACCACAGTGCCGGTCAGCAGGATGCCGATCCCGCCGGTGATCCCGGTCAGGAAAGCGAACCACCACGCCCAGCGGTGAATCGATTCATACGTGGCATTGAAGCCCATCGTCCATCGCCAGAACAAAGCGCCACGTTCTGCAGCAGTACCGCGATCAACGATCTGATCGATTTCTCGATGAGAACCGTAATTACCGGAGGCGACAATCGTTGCGCCGTGCATGGCGAATAAGACCACGGAACCCAACAGGAAGAAGATGGACAACATGTGGAACGGGTTGTACATCAGGTTGCCGTATCGCAGTGAGAATAACTGTGTCCAGTCGAGGTGCGGGAAGATCCCATAAGGCACAGCCTCACTCCAGGTTCCCAGCATGATCGGACGAATGAGACCCAGCACCAGGAACAGCCAGATTGCGCCGGCAAACCCCCATGCGACGTGTGTGCCCATGCCCAACTGAACTGCTCGCCGATACATTCTGACCCACCAGGCAAGCACTGCAATCAGCAAACACATGCCGGTCAAAATGAACCAGCCGCCTTCAGCCAACGGTGGAAAGCCCAGACCGTATTCAGCGGCGGGCGGATCCAGCGACAACCAGAACAGCTGACGAACGAACTGAACAGGGTCCCAGTCCACGGACGCCCACATGTTCAGCCCGACAATCTCAAACGCTGCAATACCGAACAGCAAGGAAACCAATCCCGATACACCAAGATATCCAGGACCGACCTGCGCTTCACCGAATATGCCGAGAAGCCGGGAGATGCGTGCGCCGCCGCGTTCGAAAATATTGCCCGGAGGATGGGGCACACCCATGTCGGGAGCGCCGTGCACCTGCACGCGGTTAAAGATGTTTTGGTAAGTAGCCATAGCGCTCCCCTAACTCCATATTCCGAGGTTCAGCCACCAGTCGTACCAGGACTCCCAGCTGCCTTCCCAATACGGACCGCTGATGACGATGCAGAGCGCGCTCCACAAACCGGCATTGACGGCCAGGAACAGGCCAAGTCGATGGATACCGAGCGAACCGATCGAATACTGAATCGTGTCGCGAAAGTAGCTGTTCTCGTGATAGGCCGTTTTGACCGTATCGCCCTTCTTGTGCGGGTTGGTTGCTGACAGAATCGCGCCGCCGTGCATACCCAGGGCCAAAGTCGTCGTGAACAGGAAGGTCACAGCGACGATATGGGCCGGGTTGTACAGAAAGTTGACGTAGGCATAACCGGTGTTTACGACCCAGTCGAGATGACTCGTAATCCCGTAAGGGAAACCGTAACCCCAGGCACCCATCAGGACAGGACGAATAACATTCAAGGTCACATACGCTGCAACGGCTGCCGCAAAAGCAATCGGAACGTGGTAGTTCATCCCGAGCTTCTTGCTGATCTCTGCCTGCCGCATGACCCAGGATGTAAAGGCCCCGACCGCACAAATCGTGATCAGCTGCCACAGACCGCCTTTAGCGATCGGGGCGAACTGCAGACCGTAAGTAATATCGGGCGGTGGTAAATGGATCGCCCACAGGTTCCATGTGGGACCTGTCGCGATGCCGTAGAAAATGAAAAACGTACCCAGCAGAGTAAAAAAGATGGTTGTTACACCAAAAAACCCGACGTAGAACGGCCCGACCCAGAAGTCGAACAGATCACCGCCGAATAGCGTGCCACCTCGTACCCGGTACTTCTCCTCAAAGCTCAACATAGACATGGTGATACCCCTGTGCGCAGAAAGTCAGCTCCACCGCCACCGGTAACCACACCGGCGTCCCGTTGTATCCGCCGACAACGGCGGAGCTTACTACTGCAGTCAACTCAATCTTGAGCGACCAATATTTCTTCGTCTCTGGCTTGCTGAACCTCAGCCGCAGCATACGGTTCGCCAGAAAGCCAGCTGCCGTAACGCGGCGTGCTGAGCTGTACGAAGTGATTCACCAGCACCATGAAAAAGGCAAACGCAAGTACGCCCACCAATCCACGGCGTGGATCAACCATTAGCCAAATTCTCCACATGACTAGTACTCCTTCTCGTTAGTTACGATGACAGGTTAACCAGGTTCAGAACCACGGACGCCATGCCCATATCAGGATATGAGCGACGATCGTCACGGCTACAAAACCCAGGGTCCCCTGCATGAAGTACTTGTGGAACTCTTTGGCCTCCCTTGATGTTAGACCTGAAGCAGATCTGTTTTCGTCAGACATTTTTTTACTCCTCAACACAAGTCGACATGGTTGGGTGTGACCGCGACAACCCTCGCGGCAGGGGTTTTGTGCCAGCGGCATGCACCACTGTCACAGAACTCGGTTTACGCAGAAAAAACAGTTCCCGTAATTGCGGTGGACATCTTCTCGGCTTCACGAAGCACGGATCGATAGCCTGTTGACGGTGCCGACCAGGGGCGCCATCGCCACCCGGACAGACGAGCCACAATGGCGACAGGCAGCAATACCGAGAAACAAACCAGCCAGATAAACCGGCAGGACCAGACTTCGTCTTTGCGAAGCCCTCTCGTGAGTGTGTCTCTGTCCATATGTCTTCCTCCTGCGTGCGCGTCCGGCAACCCGAACGCATTTATTTTTATGCGGCAACTCGATCGCGACTCACAGCTTCCAGGCATTCGCGCGTCACTTCGTCGAGCCCCTTGTTTCGGGCAAGGTTTTCAGCGGCATCTCGCAGCTGCTTGGTCGCCGAAATTCGAATCAACACCGGTTTGGTCGCGACCAGGTCCTCCAGCGCCTGCTGCGCTTCGGCCTGCCAGTGCAGTTCCTGCGCTGCCGGTGTCGCCTCGCCCTTATCCATTTGCGTGCCGAGCGGCAGAATGTTGAACAAGGCATCGAACAGCGCATTGCAAAACTCCTGCATGACATACGTGGCACCGGCATATCCCATGAACGGAGTTCCGGTATGTCGCCGGATGACGGCACCCGGGAACGAGGCCGGGATGTACACACCGTGTGCACCGTTTTCGGCGAGATACATGCGCTCGTTGTAACTGCCAAACACAACCAGCGGATTGCTCTCTTTCAGCGCTTCGCGCACGGCCGCGTTATCGGTCTTGGCTCCCGCTCGCCGCTCAAACGTCATCGCGCAGGGCATGCCAAGGTCGTTTTCGAGGTAATTGCGAAGTCCGCGCGTGTAGGTCTCATTTGCGACGATCGCTACGCTGGCCGTGCCAAAGAAATCCTGTGTGACCGAGCGCCAAAGATCCCAAAGCGGCTTGATCGTTGTGTGTTTCTCGCGCTCGATGAACGGCTCGGGATCCAGCCCGAGAATATCGCCGAGTTCGCGCAGGAATTTTGTGGTGCTGTGCAGACCGATCGGCGCCTGCAGATATGGTCTTTCCAGTCCCTCGCAGAGATCACGACCGAACTCGCGGTACATGCAGACATTGGCTTCTGCATTGGCGAGCTGTGGCACATCCCGCAACGAACTGCCCAGCGGGAATGTCAGGTTGACCTCGGCGCCGATGCCTTCGACCAGGCGACGGATTTCGGCCAGATCAGACGGCATGTTGAACATGCCGTAGCTTGGACCGATGATGTTAACGCGCGGCTTCTCGCCGTCTTTGCGCGGTTTCAGGGGTGGCACAATGCCTTTCTTGGGCCCCCACTCTTTCCACAACCAGAACATGGCGCGATCCGCCGACTGCCACTGGTCCTCGTCAATCGTGCGTGGCAGGAAGCGCTTTATCTTGGTGCCTTCCGGGGTCACACCACCGCCAATCATTTCGGCTATGGAACCGGTGACAACCACACTCGGCTTTTTCGGATCGAGTGTGCCGTGCGCCCGTTTCATCGCGCCTTCCGTTCCGTGCTGCCCGAGCTCTTCCTCACCGAGCCCGGTGACCACGATGGGTAACTCATGTGGCGGCAGTCCGTCGGTGTAATGCAAAACCGACGTCACCGGCAGGTTTTCGCAGCCGACCGGGCCATCGATAATGGTCTGCAAACCCTTCACCGCAGCAAATACGTAAACGCTGCCCCAGTAGCCGCCGGCACGATCGTGATCAAGCACGAGCACGGGACACCTCCGCAGCGGGTGGCAGGTTTTCCCAGACACCGGCGTTCTCGCCTTCCCCGACATCCTCGAAAAAAGCCTTCATGGTGTCGAAGCGATGTTTCTGCGCGATGGCACCGTTGATAACCTGGGCCAGCGATCCCGGGCCAGGAACGCCCATCAGCGGCCTCGCCGATATCAGGTTGGTGAAGTACAGCGACGGTATCGCCTTCTCTTTCGCCGCCTGCACAACCGGCGTAGTGCCGATAGCGAGGTCTGGCTCGAATTCCTTCATCGCCGCGAGATCGTCCTCGAGCGACGCCCGGTAATTGACAATCACGCCTTTCGACTCGAGCCATTCGCGATCATCATCCGACCATGGTGTTCGCGGGCAGGCGGTGCCGACGTAGCGCAGGTCAGCGCCGCTTTCGACGAGCATGCGCGCTACCAGCAGTTCACTGCCTTCATAACCGGACATCGTGATGCGACCCTTGATCGTCGCGCCGGCGGTGACCGCCTCGATCATTGGAATAAACCGCTTTACGGCGGCATCAATTTTGCTCTTCTTGATGTTGTAGGCATCGCCGATCGCTTCCAGCCAGGCACGTGTGCCGTGCTGCCCGACAGGTGCTGATCCGACCACTGTCCGACCCGCCGCCTGAAAGGCACGAACGCTTGCGGTGTAGAAGGGATGAATGGCCGCCACAACCTGGCTTTCCAGTGCCGAATACAGCTCCCGCCATTCGCGAGTCGGCACCACCGGCCCTGCAGCGAGGCCCAACGGCTCAAGCAGCTGGCCGATGCTGACCGGGTCTGCCGGGAACATTTCGCCGAGTAGTGTGACGGTCGGCAAGCCCTTGCGATCGGCGGGCGCCTTTACCGGTCCGGCGGCGATTTCCTCTCGCGCATAGTTGAGCATCGCACCGGCAAGGATGTCCTTGGCTTCTGCATGCGTGGGAACACCGAAGCCGGGGACATCAATACCCACAATACGCACGCCATCGATTTGTTTCGGCAACATCTGCAGCGGTACACCGCTGGCAGTCGGCACGCAGAGATTGGTCACGACAATCGCGTCGTAGTGTTCAGGATCTGCCATTTCATGAACGGCATCACGAATATCTTCGTAGAGCTTTCCGGTGACCAGCGTCTCCGAATTGAATGGCACATAACCGACCGTGCGGCGGGCTCCGTAGAAATGCGACGTGAAGGTCAGGCCATAAACGCAACAGGCCGAACCCGACAGGATGGTTCCTGTTCGGCGCATGCGCAGTCCGACCCGCAGCGAGCCAAATGCGGGACACATGCTTTGCGGCTGGTCATGCGGACCTACGGGATAGTCTTTTGCATACCGATCCAGCACGCCGGCCTTGCCGGCACGCTTGGCGGCTTTCGCCAACTCATTGTTGGCGTGGCACCCCGATTGTTGTTTTCCTTCGTTCATCCCTGTCCTGGCGTTTCTTGTTGCTCTCTGAGGGACGACCTGCTCTACGCGTCGTCGTATATCACTTCCAAGGACGGCCTTGGTTTGTAGTTTTTGCCGGCCATGTCGGCGGCGGTTGCCGGAATCAACTCACCGGCCGCGTCTTCTTCATCGCTGTCGAACAGGGCGAGCAGTCCCTCCTGCTCCAGCGGTGTTGGTAACAGCGGCGGCGCCTCGGCGACGCCCTCACCGAGTTGCTCAAACAAGGACGCCCACTCGCTCCCCGGACGTCCGATAATTTCGTAGTTGGCGCTTTTCTTGCGAATATCGTCGTCGGCAGGAATCGCAGACAGCACGGGTATACCAACCGACTTCGCAAAGGCCTGCGCTTCCCCGGTGCCGTCGTCTTTATTGATCACCATTCCTGCGACGCCAACATTGCCGCCGAGCTTGCGGAAGTACTGCACAGCCGAACAGACGTTATTGGCAACGTACAGGGACTGAAGATCGTTGGAGCCCACAACGATGACTTTCTGGCACATGTCACGAGCAATCGGCAGACCGAAACCACCGCAGACCACGTCACCCAGGAAATCAAGCAAGACGTAGTCGAAATCCCAGTCGTGAAAACCGAGTTTTTCGAGCAGCTCAAAACCGTGGATGATGCCGCGGCCGCCGCAGCCACGGCCGACTTCGGGACCGCCGAGCTCCATCGCGTAGACGCCGTCACGCTTGAAGCAGACGTCGCCAATTTCAACTTCTTCGCCGGAGGCCTTTTTCTTTGATGAGGTTTCGATGATGGTCGGACAGCTGCGACCGCCGAACAGCAGCGACGTGGTGTCACTTTTGGGATCGCAACCGATCAGCAGCACTTTCTTGCCCAGCTGCGCCATCATGTAGGACAGGTTGGACAGCGTGAAACTTTTGCCTATGCCTCCCTTGCCGTATATCGCAATGACCTGGGTTTCCTTGGCTGGCTCGCCGGATGGCACCGGATCCGGTTCCACAGCGGCCTCATTTCGAAGGCGGTCCCGCATTTGGATCTGGGGATCAATGCGATGTTCTTGGGCCTTGTTTTGCATTCAGTTCCTCCAGTCCAGGATCATTTTCAGACACGCTGCATCCGTGAATGCCGTGTTGTAGGCTTGCTGCGCGTCTGATGCCCGGACGCGGTGCGTTATCAAACCGTCCAGCGACAGCGCACCGCTCTCGACCAGCGACTTGACGCTGCTCAAATCCGAGCGTCGCCACTCCGCGGCGATGCGGAAACTGGCTTCGCGCATGAACGCAGGTGGAAAACGAAACGACACCGGTGCGGCATAAAAACCGGCAAGGACGATCTCGCCCCGCTTGTCCAGATGCGGCATCACCTTGTCGATCACGTCGGCATCGCCACTGGCGTCGATGATTCGCCTGTAGTCATGACGCCGTTCGTTATCGGGGCTCAACACCCGGTAGCCGTCGGCACCGTCATGGCGTGCCGGGTTGGTCTCCCAGACGGTCGGCGCCATGCCGCCGAGTGCAATAGTCAGGCGTGCCAGCAATCGGCCGACAACGCCATGCCCGACGACAAGATCGGGCAAACCCAGCTCGCCGTTGACACACAATGCGTGGTGCGCCGTCGCTGCGAGGGCCATCAGGATGGCCTTCTCCTGAAGCTCATCACCGACCGGGATCAGTTTGTCCTCGCTGACCACCATGTTGGAGGCCGCTCCACCGAACAGGCCACGGATCTCGCCGTAACAGGATGCGCCGGATACGAACACGCGGTCGCCAACCTTGAAATTCGTGTTCTCTCCAACTTCGGACACCCGTCCGACGGTTTCGTAGCCTGGAATCAAGGGGTAGCCCAAGCCGGGAAACGGCGGCATCTGGCCGCTGTACAACAGCTTTTCCGTGCCTGTGCTGATACCGCTCCACTCGGCATCGATGAGCACCTCGCCGTCGCCGGGAGGTCGCATCGCGAGTGTCCGAACAGACACGGCCTGCGGCTCATCGAAAACGACCGCAGTCACCGGAACTTCGGGAGTTTTCGCACGAATGACAGGTTGGCTTACCATTTGAGTGTCAGTTTACTCTGACGCTCTTTATTGTCAACTAATCCTTACAATCCGGACAGTTAATTCGATGCTGAAAACACACTGGTGATCAGGGGAACCGGCGTCCTGTGGCGTTTCACCTTGGAAAATCCAGCCTTTTTCAGCAGTCCCGCGAGCTCTTTTCGGGTCCTTGGCCGGCCACTGCCCATGGCGAGCAGGTAAACCTGGAAATAAACGTCATTCAGACGCCCCGCTGCGTCATCGGCAGCGATCGGCTCCGCCAGCAACAACTGTCCGCCCGGTGCCAGCGCATCACGGGCACGCTTGAGGATTTCCAGGGCCTTGTCGTCGTTGTGGTCGTGTACGATGCGGACCACGCTGGCGACGTCGTAGCTGCCGGGAATAGCGTCCGTAGAGGCGTCGAGTCCGACCACATCAATGCGTCGCTCCAGCCCGCTGGCCCGAAGAGCACTGCGGGCGATGTCCGCCACTGCCGGCAGGTCAGCCACGGTGATCGCAAGATGCGGCCAGCGAGCGGCAACCGCTCGCGCAAATGCCCCGGAACCTCCACCAACATCCACGAGACTGCGGCAACGCTGGAAGGAAAATGCCGACAACACCTGCTCGGCAACCATCGTCTGTGACTCGGCCATCAGGGCGGTGTAATCGCTGACCTCCTCGTCGCTCAAGGCGTCATCGCGGGTGGCATAAGACCACAAGCTCGCCAGCGACGGCTCCGTCTCGCCACGAAAAAACGCCAGCGGATGTTCGAGGTCCCGGTAAAACACCTCGTGGTGCCGGACGAAGGCCAGCACCGATGCATTGCCAAGCATGGATGCACCCAGCAAGCCGAGCGCGTAGCGGTCGCGACGGCGACGCGACAACAGGTCCAGTGAGCTGGCTGCTGCCAGCAAGTGACGCAGTCGACCCTCTTCAACCTTGCACTCGTCGGCGAGCTCAGCCACCGATACCGGCCCTGACGACAAGCGCTCGAACAGGCCGAGTTTTACGCAGGTCAGCAGCACCTGGGTATGAATGAAGCCGCCAAACAGTCCGAACATGCGCACCGAGTATCGACGCGCAAACCATTGTCCTATAATGCTTTTTTCAGCCCTCTGGCGGAAACCGGGGCTGCTGAGAAGGCGGTTGTGCCAGTTTCGGAACAGGTCAAACATAGCCACCTATCCGTGGCGCACGAGGAACTGGCCGGGCCTCAGGCCGCGTCCCTGGCCTTTAATGCCTGGCTGGAAAAACGACTCGCCTCCTTGGCGATCAGACCCAGCAGACGGGGCCTGCCTGGGCAGGCCGGTACCGTGTCGAGAATGCATTCAATCATCTGCTCAAGACGACCGGATGCACCGTCTGCACCCCACTCGTCCACGGCGTTGGTGCGCTCAAGCACCTGGTCCTGCCCAACCGGTTTGCCAATTGATTCCACACTGCCGAAATGATCGAGCAGGTCATCGGCAACCTGGTAAGCACCACCAATGGCCTCGCCGAGGGTTCGCCACGGTTCATGCGGTGCGCCGGCAGCTGCGGCACCCGCCATCGTGGCGGCAGCAAACAACACACCGGTCTTGCCACGCTGGTATTCCTTGAAACTGCGCGTCGGCTCACACTCCCATGCCTGACCGGCAACTATGCCGTCCGGTGCGCCAACGGCACTGCTGACAATTCCCATCAAGGTCGCCACACGACGAGGCGCATGCAGACCGCGCGAGGCCAGCACCTGGAATGCCTGCACGATCAGCGCGTCACCACACAGCAGGGCCAGCGGCTCACCAAACGCCACATGTACAGCCGGTTTACCCCGGCGCGTATCCGCATTGTCGAAGCACGGCATATCATCGTGGACGAGTGACGCACAGTGCAGGAGCTCGATACTTGCAAGCGCCGCATTAACAACGTCAGAGTCCGCCGTTTCGTAAGCGTTAGCGACCGCCAGACACAAGCGCGGGCGAATGCGATGGCCACCCGGGAAGACGGCGTATTGCATGGCCTCGGCGAGACCGCCGGGGCACGCACTGCCACGCGTTGCGGCCAACGCTTCCTCGAGAGCCGAATTGATTCGGGCATCAATCGCCATGCGCATCCTTCATCCGAATGTGTAAATTCAGATTGTCACTTTTTAATGTAATTTACAATAGACAGTGGCAACCTGTCAGTCAATTTGGACACAGATCCCAGGCTGACCAACTGTGAAACGTTTTGCACAAGGAGCGTCAGAACGTGCGGCGCCGCGATTCGACGTCGACGTGCCGGAAAACGGCTACCGATGGTGGTACGTCGACGGGGTGTCGAGCGACGGACGTCATGGCATTGTGATCATTGCGTTTGTCGGCAGTGTTTTTTCGCCGTACTACTTCAGGGCCCGGCAGGGAACCCGAATTGCGCCCGAGGAACACTGTGCAATCAATGTCGCGCTGTACGACAAGCGCGTCGGTCGCTGGTGCATGACCGAGCACAGCGCCGCCTCGCTCGACCGCGGTGCCGACTCTTTTGCCGTTGCGAAAAGTCATCTTCGCTGGGACGGTGATGCGCTGCACGTTACGATCCACGAACGCTCCGTGCCCTGGCTGCGGCGAGTCTCCGGAGAAGTCATTCTCCGCCCCAGGACGGTCAACCATCGCTGCTTCACTCCCGACAGCAATGCCCGTCATGTCTGGCAACCGATCGCACCTGTTGCTGACATTGAGGTGTCCATGTCGTCGCCTGCCTGGCAATGGTCTGGCAGCGGTTACTTCGACACCAATGGCGGCAGCGAGCCGCTGGAAGCCGGGTTCCGTCGATGGAGCTGGAGTCGCGGTGCAAGCGACACAGACTGCAGGATCGTCTACGCCGTCGAGCAGCGTGACGGAAAGCAGCGTTTCACGTCTCTGCGTTTTGACGATGCCGGTGGCGTCAAGGAAGAGGAATTACCACCACGCATCGATCTTGAACACGGGCTCTGGCGCGTCACGCGGCACGCCTACGCTGACCGCTGGCCGAACGCCGTTAACGATCTGGAAGACACGCCGTTTTATACGCGCTCACTGATCGATTACGGCGAGCGGCACGACATGCATGAATTCCTTGACCTGGATCGGTTTCAATCGAACTGGGTGCGGCTGCTGCTGCCGTTTCGAATGCCTCGACGACGCTGAGCTGCCGCGGACGACCAGCAACTCACCCGGGCCGACCGCCGACTAGTCGTCGCCTTCCCCGTTTGACCTGTTGTCTTCGTCGATTTCCCGATTGACGCTGTAGAGCTGCCAAAGCAGAAACACCAACAGCGGACCGCTAAAGGCGACAGCCTTGAGAAAGCCGATCTCCATGTCAGGTCCTGGCTACCGCATCAAGCAGAAAGACCGTTTCCTTCAGAGGCGGCGCATGATCGTGCTGATAGCGCCGAAAGGCGTTTCGAGTAGCCGACGCTAGCAGAGCCGCTTTGCGACGTTTACCCACATAAGCACGCATCGTCACTGAGTCGTAGGCATTCTGTTCGACCTTGCGACCGATCTCGGCATAGATCGCACGCGCCGCGAAGATACCGGGGCGAACACTGACCGGCAGCTTGCTGATACCCCATTCGGAACGTCGATAGTGACGATCAGCAATACCCAGCAATTCGGACAAGGTACGAGTTACGGGCAGGCACGGCACCGGTCTGGCGGTCCAGCGAGCAATGTCCAGTCGATTCTCGTCCAGCAGTTCGCGCGGCAGATACAGGCGGCCGTTGCGCGCATCTTCACCCACGTCGCGCGCAATGTTAGTGATCTGCATCGCGACGCCAAGATCGCAGGCACGGCTGATCGTGTCGGTTTTGCGCACGCCCATCAGCAACGCCATCATGATGCCCACGGTGCCGGCCACGCGGGTGCAATAGGCATACAGGTCGGACAAGGTGTGATACTCGCGCCCCTCGACGTCCCACTCGAACCCCTCGATCAGGGCTGCAGGCAGTTCATACGGTATCCGGTAGTCGTGCACGACCTCAGTGAACGCGCGATCGACCGGTGAGTCGATCGGCTCTCCACGATAGATACGTTCAAGACGATCTCGAATCTCGGCAAGCCCCTGCGCCGGAACCTCCGCAAGATCCACGGCATCGTCAGCCTCCCGGCAAAAAGCGTACAGCGCTGTGATCGGTTCGCAATAATCATCCGGTAGCAACAGCGACGCCGCGTAAAACGAATGCGAGCCATGTTTGAGTATGCGTCGGCAGTCCGATCGGTCCGCATCTCTGGCGAGCACAGATTTCAGACTTTTTACGTAGCTCATGATTCCCCCGTTTGTTGGTCTTCGGAGTGTTTTTGAGGCGGTTTGCATGCACCTGTTTGCGCCGCGATAGTCGCAAGCGATTCGCTGACACTCTTATCAGGCAAACAACGGACATCAACAATGCGACCAATCGAATGCCCCGCACGTGGCCCGGCGCAGCCGATGTCACCGTCGGCGACTGTCATTGGCAACCACCCCGCGATAGCCGACCCTGCATGACACTCATGCTGTGCCTCGCGCGTTTTGACGGATGAGTCCGGCGATAATCTCCGGAGACTCCTCGTGAGCGAGGTGCCCGAGACCGTCGAGTCGATGGATGACCAGCGACGGCATGACGCGCTGAATCTTGTCCGCCTCCTGCGGACTGATCGCCTTGTCTTCGGTGCCGACCAGCAGAGTCAGTGGCGACTCGAGTTCGGGCAATCGCTTAACCAGCGGCTGCAAATCCCACGACGCCATCATTTCGAGCACGGCCGCGAGATGCGGTTCCGCCTGGAACAATCGCTGGTAGAACGACAGCCCGTCAGCATCCAGTGTTGAACCGGTGCCCTTCAGCACACGCAGAACCGCCTTCGGATCCTTGGCACGGCGTGCCAGCAATCTCGGCATCAGCCGCGTCGTGGCAAAAAACTGTGCCATCGGCGAGAAAAGGCTTTGCATCGCGCCGCCAAATGGCAAGAGTGCCGCGTTGATTCCACACAGCGTCGCAGCGTTGACGCCGCGATTCAGAGTCAGGTCCAGCGCGATTGCCGCACCCGCTGAGTGGCCAACGATATGCGCAGGCTCGATATCCAGTGTGTCCAACAGATCGGCAAGCGCCGAGGACAGGCTGGAAAGCGTCATCGAGCTGGACGGCAGGCGTTCGGTGAAGGCGTGGCCCGGCAGATCCACCGCGATAACGTCAAAGTGTTCAGCCAGTGGCGGAATCAGGTCACGCCAGGTGTGGGTCGACGCGGCCGTGCCGTGGATCAGCAGCATGACGGGACCTTGCCCCGTGCGCTGCACGTGCCAGCGGCAGCCAGACGACATCACAAACCGACTGCTCATCCGATGCGGCCAGTCTGCCGGCAGGAACGGTGCGTCAGACGGTTCGTCCGCATGTTCATGATGCGCAGAAAAGACCAGCGTCATCATGCCGCAATCGCTCGCTGAACCGTTCGCGAAATTCGCCCGGCATCGGCCTGCGGCAGCGCGATATACGTTGCACCCATCTCGTCTGCCAGGCTACGCGCCCTCGGTTTGGGTCGGCGTGAGGTGTCGACCAGCAGTGACTCGATACCGTCGATCCGGAACAGCCGCGCCGATGCACGTGCGTCGTGTTCCGCCTGTTCGGCGCCGGGCGAGCCGTCACGCGCGATATTGGCGCGACCGTCTGTCATGAGTACAACAGCGGGTACGCGCCCGAGTCGTTTGAGGCTGAGCGCCATATGTCGCGCCGCATCCAGTCCAGCCGCCAGCGGCGTTCCACCGCCACCCGGCAACGCGCTCAGCGATTTTTTGACGCGCGCCAGTGCGCGGGTCGGTTCCAGCAGCACCTCCGCACCGTCCTTGCGAAACGCGATCAGCGCAACCTGGTCACGACGCACGTAGCAATCGTTCAGCAACAGTTCGATCGCGCCCTTGACCTCCGCCAGCCGCTGCGCAGCCTGCGAACCCGACGCGTCAACGACAAAGATGGTGGTCGTCTCGACCCGGTCTTCGTATCGATTGATGTGCAGGTCTTCCGGACGCAGTCGCAGTCTGTGAATGTCGGAGTCCCCGCGACGGACGGCTTGCCAAGGTGCCGCGGCTTTCAAAGTCGCGAGAATACTGAGACGCGCTCCACGAGGACGTTGTTCCGCGATCACACCGATCGGCCGTCCGCGCAAACGACTCTTCGAACTCGGGCCACCACGTCCACCGCTGGCTTTACTCGCGCCGCTGGCCGACAGCGCCAGCTGCTCCAGCAGCTTGTCCGGGAGTGTTGCGAGGACTGCGTCCACAAGCACATCCTCTGGCATTTCGCGCGTGCCGGTGTTTTCTGCAGTGTCCGCTTCCTGCTCGTCCTGCGGCGTATCGACGGGCGGCTCCTGCGGTGGCTGCGGCAGTCGCGTCGCTCGCTGAGGCAGGACCAGTCGCACCGCCAGCTCAGCCTGTTCATCACTCACCGAACGTCGACCGCTGAGAGCAGCGGCCGTGCGCGCTGCCGCGAGCATGAAGAGCTCGGCACGCAGTGATGAGACGCCAAACGCGGCCGCGGTCTGGCTGAACTGCTCGATCAGTGAGTCTCGTACACGCACAGACCCGAGTCGACCCGCAGCGCGCTGGACGTCGCTGATTCGCCATTGCTCAAGCTCGGACATATCGGGTGACTGCTGCAACTGCACGCGAAACGCCAGTCGCTCGGCAAGACCGTCGGGCAAACACTCGTCGGGTTCCAGGCCTTCGTCGAGTGCGATCACGCTGAAGCGCGTGTCGCATTCACGACGGCTGCCGTCGCGCTCCACACGCAGGCGGCCCGAATCCATGACCTCCGAAATTACTGACGCGGTCAGTGCGCGCAAACGCTCGGCCATCGCCAGAAGGACCACGCCGCCATTAGCAGACTCGAGTACACCGGTCGCATAAACCGGGCGGCCAGCCGCGATCGTTGCCGCAAAATCGAGACCGCCGAGCAATCGATCATCAGCGATACTCACCGGTAGCTTGAGCCAGGGCCGGTTTACATCCAGCAGCCCCCGGTAGCCGTCGAGCCAGCAGTCGCGCCAGGGACCGGGTAAGCCGTTGAGAATCACGCCACCGAGCGCCGCGGGATTCGCTGCCAGTAGCAGCGCGGCTGCGGCAGCATCATCCTGCGGCAGCGCACGCGCAATCATTCGGTCAGCACCTCGTCGAGGACTCGATCGACACGAACACCGGCGCTGGACTCATCCAGCGGATTGCGCCGCAGGCGATGCCCCAGTGCTGATGGCGCCGAGCGGCGCAGATGGTCCATGGTCACGTCGCTGGTGCCGTCGAGAGCGGCAAGCGCACGCGACGCACGCAGCAGCGTCAGTTCGCCACGCGAGCCGTCCGTTTCCAGCGCAATGCAGATTTCTGCCACCTTGGCGAGAATCGCGTCCGACACAACGATGTCATCGATAATCTCTCGGGCAGCGACAATTCGCCGCCGCAGGGCCCCGTCCTTGCGCGACCATTTTTTACCAAAGCCCTTGCGATCGGACTCGTAGCTGTCGCGTCGCTTGATCACTTCCACGCGTTGTTTGATGTCGACCGGCGTACGCACATCCACTGTCAGTCCAAATCGATCGAGTAGCTGCGGCCGCAGTTCACCTTCCTCGGGATTGCCACTGCCGACGAGGACGAAGCGCGACGGATGTCGAACGCTCAAACCCTCACGCTCCACGACGTTTTCACCAGACGCCGCGACGTCCAGCAACAGGTCGACGATGTGGTCTTCCAGCAGGTTGACTTCATCGATGTACAGAAAGCCGCGGTTGGCACGTGCCAGCAATCCGGGCTCGAAGGCTTTCTCACCGTGCACGAGGGCCTTCTCGATATCCAGCGCACCCACGACGCGGTCCTCTGTTACGCCCAACGGCAAGTCCACCACCGGGACGGGTACCAGTCGATCGAGACGCTTGCCATTAACAGCAACGTCGGCGAGTTCTTCACAGGCCTCCAGTTCACGATTGTAAGGATCGTCGCGAACCGCACGCATCTTTGGCAACAGGCTTGCCAGCGCACGAATCGCCGTCGACTTGCCGGTGCCACGATCACCAAACAGCAAGACGCCGCCGACACTCTGATCGACCGCTGCGATCATCAGTGCCTGCTTCATATCGTCCTGACCGACGATGGCAGAAAAAGGAAACATCAGAAAACGTTATTGGGCGGCCGGACCGCCTCCTCCCCTGAAACGCATTGCGGGTCGCCACAACACGTCGTCTTTCACCCGCGCGACCAGGAACCAATGCTCGAGCAACGCCAGCGCGAGCAACGTTGCGAGCAACGTGTAGCCAGTTCGCAGAGCGACGTTGTCGCCTGCCTGAACGGCAATTACAGCGAGAACCGCCAGCCCAGCTGTTGATAAGACGATGGACACCGGCCACAAGCCGTTGGAGGACGAGCGCCCGACAAAACTCTTCAGGTATTTCAGATGATCCGGCCAGAATTCCTCGTGCAGGTTTCGTACACCGAGAAAAATATTCAACTTCGCACTCCAGCGCATAAGCCAGAGAATTGCGAATGTCAGAAGGCCAACCTTGTTCGGCGCATTCCAGGTTATCGCAGCAACAACTGCGACCGTCGAGACGACAGCGATCTCATGATAGAAGCAGGCTTTGACGCCGAGTATGAATCGCTGCCAGTTACTGGAATCCGGTGGACAGGCCTCCGGTCTGGGGCCGTTGATAAACCCGAACAAATAAGACACCTCGTGCCATCCCCAGATCGCCAGCGCACCGAAGAATGCCAGATACGCACCTCCCGTGGTGAGCGAATATCGGCTGTCGAGGATGGCGTAGATGCCGAGCACGGCCACCAAGCTCGCGCCCAGCAACGTCGCCACGAACGACTGTCGCGGCAATCCTGCCCGGTAGATGATCACTACGGTGCTCAGCCACCAGGCAAAAATCGCGAAGCCGATTGGCAGAAGGTAATCCACAATTACCAGATCGGCGCCAGTCGAACGTTTCTCGGCAGCTCGTGCCTGACGACAGGCAACAGGTACAGTCGGGCAAACACCAACGCACCCCTGGCATTCAGACCAACTCGACGGATCGCGCCGACGAGTCCACCGCGCTGTTTTGCAGCTTCAAGGCGCGTATTGATCTCAACCAGCGTGTCCATGCCATCCCAAAACCTCGCGTCATCGAGATTCAGTGATACCGGGAAGATCTGCTGGCTGATTTCCGACGTGAGACGGATGACCTGCTTGTCATAGTCAGTCGGATCGAAGCCCAGCGCCTCATTCATGGCCGGCCGGGTGTGATCTCGCACGTACATGGTCGCAAATACCGCAAGCAGGAAGAACCGGATCCACAACACGTTATGGCCTTTCAACAGATGCGGGTTCGCCTTGAGTATCAGGGCGAACACTTCACCGTGGCGGAACTCGTCGTTACACCAGTCCTGAAACCAGCGGAAGATCGGATGGAATCGTCTTTCCGGGTAGCGCTCGAGGTGTCGATAAATCGTGATGTATCTCGCGTAGCCGATCTTTTCGGACAGATAGGTCGCGTAGAAGATGTATTTCGGCTTGAAGTAGGTGTACTTCTTTGCCTTGCGCAGGAAACCAAGATTGACCGGCACGCCAAAGTCCTTCAGGGACTGGTTGATAAAACCGGCGTGTCGAGACTCATCGCGCGCCATGAATCCCATGACCTCACGAATATCCTCGTTTTCAACTGCCTTCTTGATGTCTGCATACAGCACGTGACCGGAATATTCCGACGTCGCCGACGACACCAGAAAGTCGATGAACTCTTTGTGCAGCTCCGGTGACAAGTTTTGAATCTCGCTCTCGAATGTCTCATCACGTTTAAAGTGGCTCTGGTTGGTATCGTCACGAAATTCGCTCATGAGGTCTTCCCACTCGCCACGAATCGGTGCCATATCGAGCCTGTCCATGGCCTCGAAATCTGTCGTGTAGAAGCGGGGCGTCAACATCGTTTCCGTGCGCGCCTGGGTCGTTGAATCGTTATCGCGCGTGTTTGTTGCGGTCTCCGTCATGGCGATCGCTCCTCCGATGACAGCGCGATTGTGGCCACGCCAGAGTCCCTCGCATCAGACACATCGGCACCAACATTAGCCGGTGACAGAAAACGGGCGAAATCCTCCACGCTGTTTTGCCCGAATGCGATCAGGTCAATCTCAGTGTCGGTTGCCGGGTCCTCGAGTACCAGTCGACCGTCCTGCGTTTCGTGCAGCGCGAACGGCTGTTCGGCACCGATGCCGGACAAGCGACGCAGGCGGACCAGTCCGCGCAGTGTTCCACGTACAAAGTTGCCGTCGCCTTGCTCCAGCCACGCGATCTGCGCACCGGTTGCCGCGTCGACAACCTCGACCGCCCCGTTTTCACGATCCTCGAAAAACAGGTCGACGGTTGTGGATGCCTCAGCCGACAAACCGCCACCGAAAGCGGCGTTTTTTTCCTGCATCAGCCAGGCACCGCCGAGCGTGAATATCGTCAGACCAGCAGCGAGCGCTAGAGGCACACCGTTAAGCTCCCAGAATCCGACATCCCGCTTCGGTGGCTCATCGGATCTTCGGCTGGGTGCGGCTTTCCCGGCTGCCATCGCATCCTGCCAGTCATCGGTCATCAGCCTGGCAAGATCAGTGGCCACAGCTGCGGCGTCCGGTATGCCGCGAAGCACTGGCTTCACACGAAAGATACTCAGCGGCTTCACGTGAGGAAACAACAGAACATACAGCAGAGGATTGGCGGACTCCGGCAGCAATGCAATTTCCCCGCTGCCGTCGCGACGAATCCTTACATCGGCAGATTCGATCAACGGGAACGGGAAACTCATCGTCACCGGCAACGCAACGCCACACTGCATGACCACGCGGTGCGTGGTTATCGAATACGTCGTTGTTCGCGCCAGCAGAAAGGCGAATACCCAAATAATGCCCATGGCAAATGCCGCCATGATGACGTAGCCCAACACGTCAGAAGCGCTGGACGCTACTGACCCTCCGCCCCGGAACTGAATAGCAAACAGTATGCCGATCAGCACCGAGAAATAGATCGCCAGAAGACGGAAGTGGAAGGTCCCTTGTAACAGGCCCTGTAACGACGGCTTGCCCTGCCAGACTATGCGTTCACCGCGAGGCAGCGCCTCGGGCAATTCTTCCGGCAGTTCAGGCAACTCCTCTGTCGACTCGGGGACAAGAACCTGATCCCCGCTCCAGGTATCTTGTGGTTGTTTCAAAATAAGGGCTCCTTCCGTTCGCTGTCAGCAAACATCAGTCCGCCACCGAAGTAGCCGACCAGCTTGTCCTCTTCCAGCATCGTGATCTGGTTGGGGCTAGCCAGCGTTGGCACGTTGCCGAACTGGTGCGAGTAGAGGGCATTGACACGAATCTTGCTTGCGCCCTTGTCGATTTCCGCGAAGCCGAAGGGTACGAGTCGGCTGCCGTGGGACGTATCAAGCTCAAGGAAGTAGATCTGTGGCTCGGCCAGGTCGATCCAGATGTCCGATACCTTGCCAACTTCCTTGTCATCGGCACCGACGACAGCCATACCGCGTGGGTCGATGTCCTTCTCGTCCACGTGGAAACCGTCAGCCACTCGCAATGGCACGATGCGCGGTTCGCCTTCGAGCGTCTTTTCGAAGATGTCCGGTCGCTCGGTCCAGGCACCGGGTCCCATACCGGACATCATCGGGTCACCTGTCGGGTTGAGCGGTGATCCCGGGTTTCGCTCAGCGGGCACGCCATGAAAGTTTTTCGCCGGGCCTTCGTTACGCGGCACCTGGACACTACGTCCGTCATCGGTGTAGTAGGTCTTCGGCTCGGGCATTGCGGGAAAGCCCTGTACCGTGATGTTGTTGGATCGGTCAGACACGAGAGGGTAACCCTCGCGCTTCATCTCTCGCTGCAGGTAGTACACGAGGCCGATAAAAAACACCCAGAACAGGGTAAACAGGATTTCAACAAGATCTATATTTGCCATTCCGCTGGACATGACGGTCCTCCGGTTCTTCTCTCAACTAGGAAATTCGGCCAGGCCGAATCGGGGTTTCTCCTTGTGATCAGACTGATGCGTAAATGCAGCTATCGGTCCGATCACAACGAGCGTCGCAAACAACAACATGACTTCGACGTGGTACACGAAGGTGTACCCGATCGAGGGTCCGGCGAACGCCGAACCGAGCACGCCACTGCTCGCAAGTTCTGAAATCAGGTCACGCAGGACACCACCGACGGCGATCGCCACGCCGGTTGCTGTCGCCTGAACGGCGCCCCAGGCGCCCAGTGCGATTCCGCTGTTGCTGCCGCTGGCCAGCGCCATCGCGGCCGTCAAAGTGCCGACGGCAAACAGTCCGCCACCCAGGCCGATCAGCACCACACCGAAGGCAAACAGCGCCTTGATCTTAAACGCACTGACCACAGCGACGATGGCAAACGCAAAGACGCCGACAAGTGCACCATAGCCGGCAAGTCGGTTTGCGTTGGTGCCGCGCCCAAGGAAGTAGCCGGCAAACAGAAAAGCGATCAACATGCCGCCGGCGAACAATGCGGTGAGCCCGGTTGTCGCCGCGACCGACATCCCCAGTATCTCGCCGCCAAAGGGCTCGAGCAGGATGTCCTGCATCGCGAATCCGGACGTGCCAAGTGCCACCGCCAGCAGCAGACGCGATGTACCCGGCGTGCTGCGCAGCTCGCTCAGCGACTCTCGGAAACCGGGGTTTGACACTGGTTCCAGCGACTTGAAGAGGTCACGCGGCTCCTGCTTCCAGAGGGCAATCACGTTCAACACCAGCGTGATAACCGCGGCGCTCTGAATTACGCGAATCAAGCGACCCGGGGTGTAGTCCTGCAGCAGCCAACCGAACAGCAGCGCGCTGAAAAACATGCCGACCAGCAGCGTGACAAACAGCAGCGCGACGACGCGCGGCCGGTTTTCGGGTTTCGCCAGATCAGACGCCAGTGCCAGTCCGGCCGTCTGCGTCATATGCAGCCCGGCTCCGACCAGCAGGAATGCCGCACCGGCACCGAGCTGGCCCAACCACACAGGCCCAACGCCGGTTCCGGAGAGCACCAGCATCGCAAAAGGCATGATGGCGAGGCCGGCATACTGCAGGCAGGTGCCGGTCCAGATAAACGGTATGCGGCGCACGCCGAAGGCAGACTGGTGCACGTCCGATCGATGGCCAATCAATGCACGTGCTGGCGCGAACACGACCGGCAGCGCCACCATCAATGCCACGAACCAGGCCGGTATGTTCAGCTCGACGATCATCACGCGATTCAGCGTGCCGGTGATCAACACGATGGCCATACCGACCGACATCTGGAACAGGGACAGGCGCAGAATGCGCGACAGCGGCATCTCGTCGCTGCCAACATCGGCGAACGGCAACAGCTTCGGAATCAACGCCCGAATGCGATCGTCAGCCTTTGCGCGCGCCTCGGTCACCTGTGAATCAACTCCAGTGCGTGAGAAATGTAAAAGCCGCTTTTGATGCGTTCGCTTCGTCCGATTACCCAGCCCTCGTCAGCCAGAGACGCATCCAGATGGTCCATCAGGCGTCCGATGCGTACCGGTTCAATCGCCGGTGCCCGGTTGCTGCTGCTCCTCGCCAGTTGGCGACCGACGAAGTGCATCATCGCCAGCGACACGGTCCATGGGGCCGCCGTGAAATGCACCGAACTGCGTGCGCGGCCGGCAAATTCAGCAACGACTTTGTGCACGTCGACAGCCGCGTAATGGATCAGTGAGTCCATCGCCACAATGTGGTCGACCTTGGCGGGCGCATCAGCGAGCATGTCACCCACGCGAAAGTCGATTTCACCGCTGAACTCTTCCTCCGCGGCACGCTCCCGCGCGACATTGACCAGGTTTGAGGCCACATCGATCGCGATCACGCTAGCCCCGCGGCGGGCAGCATCGACCGCCAGGGCGCCGGTGCCACAACCGGCGTCCAGTAAGGTTTTGCCAGTCAGATCAGCGGGCAGCCAGTCCAGCAACGTGCTGCGCATGTCGTCCCGGCCGGCTCGCACCGTGGCACGCACGCGACTGACTGGCGCATTTGACGTCAACGCCTGCCAAGCAGCGGCGGCCGTCTGGTCAAAGTAGGTCGTGAGCTGATCACGGCGTTGCAGGTAACTGGATGGTCTCATCAGTCAAATCCCAGGAAGTCAAAGAGGTCTCGATCTTTCATAGGTGTGGGTTGCAGGATTTCGACGCCGTCCCAGAGCTTTTGCGCCAGGGTCAGGTATTCGTCCTGCACCGTCTGCAATTCCGGCGACGGATCCATTTCGAACAGCGTCGATTTCTTGAGTCGGCTCCGACGAATCACATCGAGGTCGGGAAAGTGCGCCAGTCGCTCCAGTCCGGTCTGCGCATTGAACCCGTCAATCTGGTCAGTGCCGGAGCTTCGGTTTGCGATTACGCCACCGACACGGACCTTGTAGTTTTTGGATTTGGTCGAAATTGCCGTCACGATCCGATTCATCGCGAAAATCGAGTCGAAGTCATTTGCCGTTACGATCAGGGCCCGATCGGCATGTTGCAGCGGCGCCGCGAAGCCACCGCAAACGACGTCACCAAGAACGTCGAAGATCACAACGTCGGTGTCTTCGAGCAGATGATGCTGTTTGAGCAGTTTCACAGTCTGACCGACCACGTAACCACCGCAGCCGGTTCCGGCGGGCGGCCCGCCGGCCTCGACACACATCACGCCGTTATAGCCCTCGTAGACGAAATCGTCGGTACGCAGCTCCTCGGCGTGAAACTCAACCGACTCAAGCACGTCGATTACGGTCGGCATCAACCGCTTCGTCAGGGTAAATGTCGAGTCGTGTTTCGGATCACAGCCAATCTGCAGGACACGCTTGCCAAGCTTGGAGAACGCCACCGACAGGTTGGACGAGGTCGTGCTCTTGCCGATACCGCCCTTGCCATAGACCGCAAAGACCTTGGCTCCGTCGATCTTGTCATCCGGATCCAGATGCACCTGCAGGCTGCCGTCACCGTCCGGTTTCTTGCTTTGCACGTGGACCGGGACTGGAATCGGTTTTTTTAATGCGGTGGATGTTTGCGTCATGCTGCTGCTACCTCGGAAATGCCTTCCAATACGTCTTCCAGTTCCTCGCCGGCGCGTTCCAGCGCCTCAAGCGTTTCAGGATCCGGTGTCCAGTAGTCGCGTTCGTGTGCTTCAAGCAGACGATTCGCGACCTTGGCCGATGCGGCCGGGTTCAGTGCGGCGAGACGTTTGCGCATGGCTTCATCCAGCACAAACGTGTCGCTCAGCTGCTGATACACCCATGGCTCTACCTTGCCGGTCGTGGCGGACCAGCCCATGGTGTTGGTGATGTGCGTCTCGATCTGTCGAACGCCTTCGTAGCCATGCTCGAGCATGCCCTCGTACCATTTCGGATTGAGCATGCGGGTACGGGTTTCCAGCGCTACCTGCGCGGCAAGTGTGCGAATGGTGTTGCCGTCGCCGGTCTGGTCGCCGATGTACACCTCGATGGACTCGCCCTTCGCTCGTTTCACGGCACGGCTGATACCGCCCAGTGTGTCGAAATAATTGTCGACCGTCGTCACACCGAGTTCGGCGGACTCGAGGTTCTGATAACTGAGGTCCACGTCTTTCAGGCTGCGCTGCAGCAAGTCCGATTCGCGCTTTGGTGCGCCGTTGCGGCCATAGGCAAAGCACTTGCGTCGCGAGTATTGCTCCGCGAGAGCGTCATCGTCATCCCAGTTGCCGCTGTCGACGAGATTGTTGACATTGGAGCCATACGCGCCGCTGGCGTTGCTGAAAACCCGCAACGACGCGGTCTCGAGATCGCAGCCGCAATCCTCCATGTAGGCCAGCGCGTGCTTGCGGACAAAATTCTCCGCCGGATCTTCATCCGCGCTGGCCGCGAGCCATGCCGCTTCGGCCAGCAGGCGCGTCTGGTTGGGCAGCAGATCGCGGAAAATGCCGGACAGGGTCATGATCGCGTCGATGCGCGGCCGGCCCAGTTCTTCGAGTGGCACCAGTTCGGCGCCCGCCAGGCGCCCGTAGGCGTCAAAGCGCGGTCGTGCGCCGAGAAGCCGCAGCGCCTGTGCAATCGGGCCGCCCTCGGTCTTCATGTTGTCCGTGCCCCACAGCACAATCGCAATGGACTCGGGCATCTCGCCGGTGTCGTCGATATATCGTTGTACCAGCTCCTCAGCCTGGTCCGCGCCGGCCGCCAGTGCGTAGCGACTCGGCATGCGGAACGGATCAAAGCTGTGCATGTTGCGACCGGTCGGCAGGATGTCGGTTGTGCGCAGCAAGTCTCCACCGGCCACCGGCCGTACGAAACCGGCATCGAGGGCGTGGACCAGCGCCGGCAACTCAGGATCGCGTCCCAACTGTTCGCCGACATAGGCGAGCTCGGCGACCGCTTCGTTGTCCACCCCGTCTATATCGGGCAGCGTTGTGCCGGCGTTCTCGATGCTCTGCAGCTCGGTCTCGGACAGCGTCCGGCCAGCCAGCGGTTCCGACAATGCGGTCAACCATTCGCGACGGGTCGAATCGCTATGTACGTCGCCGACGACATGCAGACCGAAAGGGATCAGCGTGTGTTCGAGTTCCTGCAGACGCGCCATCAGTGTCTGCACATCCGCATCGGTCGCGCACTGCTCGCCGTCCTCGAACAGGTCGAGTTCGTTGGCTTGAGTTGTGATTAACTCAAGCATCTTGTTGCGCTCGTCGTGCGCTTCCGGATGCAACTTCCGACACCGGTCGATGCTGGACTTCAAATCCACAAGCTCCTTGTACAGTCCGGCGCGTGTGACCGGCGGAGTCAGGTAGCTGATCAGCGTCGCCGCCGAGCGCCGCTTTGCAATCGCGCCTTCCGACGGATTGTTGGCCGCGTACAGGTAGAAGTTTGGCAACTCGCCGATCAGTCGTTCGGGCCAGCACTCGCCAGACAGTCCGCTTTGCTTACCCGGCATAAATTCCAGTGCACCGTGCGTGCCGAAATGCAGCACCGCATCGGCGTCAAAGTCTTCACGCAGATACCGGTAAAAAGCGGAAAACGCGTGCGTTGGCGCAAGCCCCTGGTCGAACAGCAAACGCATCGGGTCGCCCTCGTAGCCGAAGGACGGCTGCAGGCCGACAAACACATTGCCAAACTGATTACCCAGCACCTGCAGGCAGGAGCCGTCGGACAGCTGTTTGCCCGGTGCCGGCCCCCATTCCTTCTCTATCTCGGCCAGATACGGCTCGCGACGCACATGATTATCAACTGGAATACGCACATGCACATTGGCCTCGGTGCCGAAGTCACCGGCATTGCCTTGCAGCAACGCGTCGCGCAGGTCGTCGACGGAGTCCGGCAGCTCGACGGTATAGCCGGCCGCGTCCAGGGCCTTCAGCGTGTTGTGCAGGGACTCGAACACACCGAGATGCGCAGCCGTGCCAACCGCGCCGCCGTTCGGCGGAAAATTAAACAGGACAATGCCCAGCCGGCGCGACTCACGTTCGGATCGTTTCAGCCGGACCAAGCGGGCGACGCGATCGGCGAGCGTGTTGACGCGTTCGGTCTGCGGCTGCATGTCACGCGTGCCCTGCTCGTTGCGACCGGCAAACAAGGTTGGCGCAATCGCACCATCGAGCTCCGGAATCGCAACCATCAGTGTGGTCTCGATCGGCAACAGCCCGCTGTCGGAACCGTGCCAGGACTCCAGCGACTGAAACTCGGTTGCATGTGCCGCGACGCACGGAACATCCAGTGTAGTCAGCATGTCTTCAGCGGCAGTCGCGTCGTTGTAGGCCGGGCCACCGACGAGAGAAAACCCGGTCAGCGACAACACGCAGTCGACCGTCGCGACGCCCTCATGCATGAAGAAACGTTCAATCGCCGGGCGAGCGTCGAGGCCGCTGGCGTACGCGGTTATGACGCGCAGCCCACGTGATTCGAGCGCATGAATCATCGCGTCGTAGTGCGCGTTGTTGCCAGCCAGCAAGTAAGAACGCATCACCAGCAGGCCAACGACTCCGCTTGCGTCCTTGTGCGCCGGCAGATCCTCAAGCCGGTCCGAGACCACCGAGCGCATGGCCGGGTGATAAACCCCCGTTTCAGGATACTCCACCGGGCTGGCCGGCTTGAGCACCTTGCGAAACTCCTCGCGCGGTCCGCTGGCATAGCGACTGACGAGCAGCGCAATCAGGTTACGGACGTTTTTCTGCGAGCCGGACAACCAGTACTGCATGGCGAGGAAATAGGCACGCACATCCTGTGCGGTGCCCGGCACATATTTAAGGATTTTCGGCAGGCGGCGCAGCATTGCCATCTGGCGGGCGCCGTTGCTGCCGGAAGCATCCTTGCGGCCACCGCGCAGTTTGCGCAGCAACGCCATCGGACCGCTTTGCTTACCGTCCATAGCAAAACCGCCAATACGGGTGAGCTTCATGACTTCGCCGGCGGACATGAAACACAGCATGGCGTCGCAGTTATCACGCCGTTCTGTGAGCGCAGGCAGCACCGGGTGGATGTGCTCCTCGATGAACAACATGCAAACGATGATGATGTGCGCGTTGGCGATCGCGTCCAGGCAGGCGTCGAGCTGACCGGGGTCGGATGCCCACTCACCGGCGCAATGCATCGAGCAGCACAGTCCGGGCGCGTCGCGTGACAAGTCCGCAAACGCCCGCTCGGCCGCGGCGGACAGATGTCCGTCCAGCGTAACGAGTGCAACGTTTAACGTCGCGTCAGCGGCCGAAATGCGCTTTGGCATCGTAGAGCGTCTCGCTGGTGATGGTCTGGATACCGCGTTCGCGGGCGTAGGATTCCGTGTTGCGTCGCGCTTTGCCACGCACGAAAAAAGGAATTCGGGAAAGTGTCTTTTCCGCGTCGGCGCTCCACTGCAGTTCGTCACTGTCGCCGTCGGCTGCTGGCGCCTCTTCGTGTCCGTTGGCTCCGCCACCCAGATGCGAAGGACGTGCCGTGTTACCAAACTCAAAGTCTTCACTGAACATGCCGAGCAGGTGCTCCTCGAGCCCCATCATCAGCGGATGCACCCAGCTGTCGAAAATGGTGTTGGCGCCTTCGAAACCCATCTGCGGCGAATAGCTGGCGGGGAAGTCCTGCACGTGCACCGGAGAGGAGATAACGGTGCACCCGATACCGAGGCGTTTGGCAATATGCCGTTCCATTTGCGTACCTAGCACGAGCTCCGGCTGCAGCGCCTGGATGCGTTCCTCGACATCGAGGTAGTCGTCGGTAATCAACGCTTCTACGCCGAGGTCCCTGGCGAGCGCTCGAACGTCGCGCGCAAACTCGCGGCTATAGGTGCCAAGTCCAACTACCTCGAACGCCATTTCCTCGTGGGCAATGCGCGCGGCGGAAAACACGTGAGTCGCGTCACCGAAGATAAACACGCGCTTGCCCGTAAGGTAGGTGGAGTCGATTGAACGCGAGTACCAGGGCAGTCTTGAGACACCGGACGCAAGCACCTGTGAGGCATCCACACCGGTGATTTCGACGACCTCATTGATAAACGCCTTGGTCGCAGCAACACCGATCGGCACTGTTTGCGTAAACGGTTGGCCAAACTGCCGTTTTAACCAGCGTGCCGTCGTATCGGCGATTTCCGGGTACATAACGACATTGAAATCCGCCACCGGAATGCGAGCGATGTCGTCCGGCGTCGCTTCCCACGGAGCGATGACGTTGACGTCGATGCCAAGCTGATGCATCAGGCCGGTCAGTTCATGTACATCGTCGCGATGGCGGAAACCGAGCGCCGTAGCGCCCAGCAAATTGCAACTCGGCCGTAGTTTCTGCGCCGCAGTCGCAGCCTCATCCGGCGGCTGCGCCAGCGCGCGGGTAATAAAGTAGAACGTCTCTGAGGCACCCCAATTTTCCTTGCGCTGGTACGACGGCAGCTCCAGCGGAATCACCGGAATGGGCAGGTTCAGCGCTTCGGACAATCCGCCGGGATCATCCTGGATGAGTTCAGCAGTGCACGAGGCGCCGACAATCATCGCCTTCGGCTTGAACCGCTCATAGGCATCCTTAACCGCGTCCTGGAACAGCTGCGCCGTGTCGGCACCGAGGTCCCGCGCCTGAAAGGTCGTGTAGGTGACCGGCGGTCGCTCGTCGCGCCGTTCGATCATTGTGAACAACAAGTCCGCGTACGTGTCCCCTTGCGGTGCGTGCAGAACGTAGTGCACGTCCTTCATGGCAGTCGCGATGCGCATCGCACCAACGTGCGGCGGGCCTTCATAAGTCCAGAGCGTGAGTTTCATTGGAAGCTCAATGCCTCTCGTCGTCGAATGGGACGGGCGAACAGCTCGGCGCAGTCGCCGGCCTGCTCATAACCCTGAATCGGCGTGAACAACAGTTCGATCGACCACTTGGTGGTCATCCCCTGCGCCTCGAACGGGTTGGCGAGGCCGAGACCACAAACAACGATGTCAGGCGATGCATCGAAACAACGATCAATCTGCCGTTCGACGTCCTGGCCTTCACTGAGCACAACGTCGCGAGGTAAGCGCGGCAGCTCGCCGTCGAGATGCTCGCGATGCAGATACGGTGTGCCAACTTCGGTCAGCTCCATGTGCAATTCGTCATGCAGAAAGCGCGCGAGCGGTACCTCAAGCTGTGAATCCGGGAAGAAAAACACGCGGCGACCGCCCAGTGATTCGCGGTAGCGTTCGAGAGACTGGCGGGCGCGTGCGCGACCGGCGGCAGTCACCTGGTCGAAATGCCTTGCATTGATATCCCAGGCACTCGCCGCAGCGCGGAGCCAGGCGGTCGTTCCTTGCTCACCGATCGGGAACGGTGCTGACAGGCGCTTCGCACCCCGCTCTTCCAGCGCCATCGCTGTCTCCGTGAGAAAGGGCTGTGCCAGCAGGTATCGAGTGCCGGCGCCAACCGGCGGCAGGTTGCGGGACTCCTGCCCGGGCAGAAAATCCACAGTGTCGATGCCAAGGTCGGCAAACAACTGGCGGAACTGGTCCTCAACCACATCGGCCAGCGCGCCAACGACCAACAGGCGTTTGTCGTCACTGGACGGCATGTGCGGCACCAGCGTCGCGACGCAGGTGTCTTCGCCCTGGGTAAACGTGGTTTCGATTCCGCTGCCGGAGTAGTTCAACACACGGACTGTCGGCATAAAGCGATCAGACAGACGCTCTGCCGCGCGCGACAGATCGAGCTTGATCACTTCGGAGGGACAAGAGCCAACCAGGAAAAGGGTTTTGATGTCCGGCCGGCGCGACAGCAGACGATCGACTTCACGATCGAGCTCATCGTTCATATCGGCGAGGCCGGCCAGATCTCGTTCATCGATGATCGCCGTTGCGAACCGGGGTTCGGCAAAAATCATGACCCCGGCGGCAGACTGAATCAGGTGTGCGCAGGTACGCGAGCCCACGACCAGAAAAAAAGCGTCCTGGATTTTGCGATGCAGCCAGACGATGCCGGTCAGGCCGCAGAACACCTCGCGTTGTCCACGCTGCCGTATTACGCGCTCAAGCGGCTCAATCGGCGTTTCAACAACGTCAGCGGATCGCGTGCTCACGCGCCGACCTCCGCTGCTTCACGCCGGGCCATGCGCAGCTTGATCAGAAACTGTGCGGCATTGATGACGTAAACAAAGTAGGCCAGCAGTGCGAGTAACAGCTGTTCGGTAACGCTCAGATAGCCGGTCGCAAGGCACACGAGATACGCCGTGTGCAGAGCAAGGACAAGCATGCTGACGACGTCCTCCCAGAAAAACGGACCCGCGAAAAGGTACTGACCGAAGACGTCGCGCTCCCAGATCGAGCCGGTAATCATGATCGTGTAGAGCAGCAGGGTTTTAATGACAACCGATGCCGATGCAACGACAGCCCCCTCACCGGTCGACAGGTACCGCCAGACCAGCGCGGTGGACACGAGAAATACGAGAAACTGCAACGGCGCGAGGATTCCCTGAACGAGTGTCCACGGCGACTGGTCCCTCCTCTGGCGCTCTGCTGCGGAATACAGTCCGCCCTGTTCCGGCATCTCGTTGTTGTCCTTGTTTTGCGCATCCACGCTGACAACCGGCGCTGTCAGGTTGGATTACCCCGATGCCAGTATAGTGTCAATTTAAATGGACGTAAATATTTCTTGACATTCGCTCAACCGAGGGCCAATTTAGGCTGCGATGCGTGGCAGTTTGTCCACGATTCACGAACCCGACCGGGGATTCCGGGGAAGTTGGGGTACGATGGCCACTCACCCTATGGCGGCCACCCGACCATGAACCAGAAAAGCTCCAGCCGCGTTCCGGACGAACGCACGCAGGAAAGCTTCACCGACGACGACGGCCAGCACACGGCGTTTCCCGAGATCGAACAGGGCGACGACATCGGCCGGCAAATGTTGTCGAGGCTGGGCCGGATCATCGAAGGGGACATCATCCCGCGTCTTATGCTGGCATTCGATTCACCACGCACGGCAAGTCTTGATCCCAAGACAGTTGAACGTCTGCGAGACAGCGTTGACGAATTCGTCCACCTGCTGATTGCACACGACGCATCCGTGGCGACTCGATATATCGGTATGCTGCGCGCTGATGGCACCCCTTTGTCCGCGCTTTACCTCGACCTGCTGGCACCTGCTGCCCGCCGTCTCGGCAAACTCTGGGAAGACGACGAGTGCTCGTTCACCGATGTCACCGTCGGCGTCTGCCGTATGCACCAGGTGCTGCTGGAATTCAGCCGCTGCTTTGATGCAACGACCGGCGGTGACGATCCCGGCAGAAGAACGCTGATCATTCCGGTACCGGGCGAACAACACACCTTCGGTATTTTCATGGTCATCGAGTTTCTTCGCCGGGCCGGCTGGAACTGTTTTAGCGGGACACCGGGCAATGCGAGCGAGTTCCAGGAAATCATTGATTCGCAGGCATTCGATGTGATCGGCCTTTCGATCAGCGCGGAGCGCAATATCGACACTGCACAGGACCTCGTCAACAAGGTGCGCGACAGTCAACGGAATGCGGACACGACGATCGTTATTGGCGGTCGCCTGGCCAATGAAAATCCGGACCTCGCGGACACGATCGGAGCCGATGCGACAGCGTCAAGCGGGGAGGATGCCGTCGCTCAGTTCAATCGCCTTTTCCAGGAAACGAAGCAGATCCAAAGGACCTGACAACCCGGACACCACTAGCCACGTGTTACGAGTTGTTTACAATCAGCGGATGCTTGCGTGCCACCGTTTCAGACCCCGAAACTGTTAATGGAATCCCTGACGTCCGAACTGTCCTCGACGCTCATCGCCGAGGCGTCAGACATCAGTTTGCTTATCGACGCCGAAGGCATCGTCCAGGATGTTGCACTCGGTGGCAAAGAACCGCATCTCGAACTGGCCCTGACCTGGGTTGGTACACCCTGGATCGACACGGTCACAATCGAAAGCAAGAATAAAATCAGAGACTTAATGACCGCCAAGGGCAATGGCAGCGGATCCAGATGGCGTCAGGTCAACCATATGACCGACGGTGACGTTGACCTGCCGGTCATGTACAAGACCATCCCGGCCAACGACGACCTGATCCTCGCGGTCGGTCGCGACCTGAGCCAGATTTCGACGCTGCAGCAACGCCTGCTGGACGTGCAGCAATCACTCGAGCGCGACTACTCACGACTGCACCAGGCCGAGATTCGCTATCGCATGCTGTTCTCGATGACTTCGGAGGCGATTCTCTTTGTTGACGCCGACAGCCGCAAGATTGTCGAAGCCAATCCGGCGGCCGGCAAGTTGCTCGACAAACCGACCAACAAGCTGATCAATCGCAGCTTCCCGCGCGGTTTCAGCGATAACAGCAACGACGCTGTTGAGGAACTCCTGATCCGCGTTCGCGCGGCTGGTCGCGCTGAAGCCATCATTGTGCGCTCGGCAACCGACCACCAGTCCTTTAGCCTGAATGCGTCGCTGGTACGCAGGGAAGATGGTCAGTTTTTCCTGATCCGGCTACGCGCGTCGGAAGACAGCAGCCGCGACGACAGCATGCAGCGCATGATCGATATCGTGCAGCGCTCACCGGACGCCTTCGTCATTACCGATCCAGACGGCCGCATCAAGGTCGCCAACAGAGCCTTCCTCGACCTCTGCTCTATCGCAACGGAGCTGCAGATCGTTAACCAGCCGGTTGACCGCTGGCTCGGTCGCCCGGGCGTCGATGCGAACCTGCTGATTCGCAACCTTCGAAATCGACCCGAGGTCCGCCATTTCACGACCACCGTATACCCGGACTTCGGCGACCCGATTGATGTTGAACTGTCAGCCGTGTCAGCTCTGGAAAGTGATGAACCCTGTTTTGGCTTTGTCATTCGACGACACATCAGCCCGTCGCGATCGGGCACGGAGACCGAGAACGAGCTGCCCCACTCCCTGCAGGAAATGACCGAGCTGGTGGGTCGCGTTCCGCTGAAAGACCTGGTTCGTGAAACCACCGACATCATCGAACGCATGTGCATCGAAGCTGCACTGAAAATGACCGACGACAGTCGCGCATCCGCCGCCGAAATGCTCGGGCTCAGTCGCCAGAGCCTGTACGTCAAACTCCGCCGATACGGTATCGGCGAGGTCGACGACGACGGTAAATAGCCCGCCGCCTGTCGTCGAAAAAGGCGCTCCCTGAAATAAGGTTTCGCGCGACAGTAACGCGGAATTTGCCCTGCCGGCCGATTTTCGGAAAACCCAAGCTGATTTGAGTGTCATTTTTAATTGACGCTTATGGGTGTCAAGGTTTATTGTCATCCGTATGGGGCGTGCGACTGCCAATGCGATCGCAGCCGATCGTCCAAACTGGACGGCGTTTTTGGAGCTGCTGAAACCGATCACCTGGTTTCCACCTATGTGGGCGTTCGGTTGCGGCGTCGTGTCGTCCGGAGAATCTCTTGTTGATCGATGGCCGTTCGCCCTCGCCGGCGTGCTGCTCGCCGGGCCCCTCGTCTGCGGTACCAGCCAGGTTGTCAATGACTGGTTCGACCGACGCGTCGACGCTATCAATGAACCACAGCGCCCTATTCCGTCTGGCCGCGCGCCCGGCAAGACCGCTTTTTACTTCGCTCTCGCCTGGACCGCCCTGTCCGTGCTGGTCGCTGCGTCGCTCGGTGTGTGGATCCTGGCAGCTGCCGTTGTAGGTCTGGCACTGGCATGGGCCTACAGCGCTCCGCCGTTCCGCTTGAAGCAAAACGGCTGGTTGGGCAATGCGGCCGTCGGCCTCTGCTATGAGGGTCTGCCGTGGTTTACCGCCGCAGCCGTCATGCTCGGTGGGTTGCCCGGCACGCCGATCATTCTGCTCGCTTTGCTCTACAGCATCGGTGCTCACGGCATCATGACGCTGAACGACTTCAAAGCCATTGAAGGCGACAAGGTCATGGGGGTTCGAACACTGCCTGTGCAGCTTGGCGTCGATCGCGCGGCTCGCCTGACCTGTGTGGTCATGGCGCTGCCGCAGCTCATTGTCACGATCTACCTGTTGCAGCTGGGAGACAGACTGGCCGCCGGAATCGTCGGAGGGCTGTTGATTACGCAACTGATCCTGATGGTGCGCTTCGTGCGTAATCCGATCAAACGCGCCGTCTGGTTCAGCGGCTTCGGCGTGATGCTGTTTGTCCTCGGCATGCTGGCCAGCGCCTTCGCCGTTCGCGGACTCGGTCTCGCGGTATGATCACAACCCCCATCAGCTGGCTGGGTATCGCACGACTGGGACTCGTGCAAACGTCGCTCGGCGCGGTCGTGGTTTTAACGACATCCACCCTGAACCGGATCATGGTCGTCGAGCTCGGACTCGCTGCCGTTGTACCGGGTGTGCTCGTGGCAATGCACTATTTCGTGCAGATTTCGCGGCCGCGTTTCGGTCACGGCTCTGACCAGGGCAGTCGACGAACGCCGTGGATCATTGGCGGCATGCTGATTCTCGCATTGGGTGGCGTGCTCGCTGCAACCTCCACAGCAGTCATGGCGCAATCGACAAGCGCCGGGCTCGCTTTGGCAGTTGTCGCATTCCTTATGATCGGCGCCGGTGTTGGCGCAAGCGGCACCTGCTTGCTCGTGTTGCTCGCCTCCACGGTCGACCAGAAACGGCGCGCCGCGGCAGCGAGCATCACGTGGATCATGATGATCACCGGCTTTGCGGTGACGGCCGGTGTTATCGGATCGTTCCTCGATCCGTTTTCCTACACGCGACTGATCACTATCGCGGCGATTGTCGGACTCACCGCCGTCACTGTTACGGTACTGGCGTTGTACGGGCTGGAAGCCCGCTACGCGCGTGCTGTCGAGATCAACAACGACGACGCATCGCCGACCCGATTCCGTGAGGCTCTGGCGGAGGTGCTGGCGGAAAGCCATACCCGACGATTCGCCCTCTTTGTGTTTATCTCGATGCTGGCGTACAGCGCGCAGGATCTTGTGCTTGAACCCTTCGCCGGTGCCGTGTTCGGCATGACGCCAGGGCAATCCACACAGCTCGGCGGTACACAGCACGCCGGTGTCCTGCTCGGGATGCTGATGGTGGCATTCATCGGCTATCGATTCAGCGGCATGAGGAATGGCGTTATGCGCTTCTGCATGCTGGCCGGCTGCCTGAGCTCCAGTCTGTTCCTCGTGTTGCTGGGGGTATCCGGTTACGTCAGCTCGGAGTGGCCACTGCACGGCACGGTGCTGGCACTGGGTATCGCCAATGGCACCTTCGCCGTCGCTGCGATCGGCGCAATGATGGGTCTTGTCTCCCGAGGCCGCGAAAAACGCGACGGTGTTCGCATGGGCGTCTGGGGCGCTGCACAGGCGATTGCATTCGGCAGCGGAGGCATCGCCGGCACGCTCGCCGTAGACCTTGTCCGTTTTGCGAGCAACTCGTCGCTGCACGCCTACAGCCTGGTCTTCGTGTTGCAGGCCATCCTTTTTGCGGTAGCGGCGTCACTGGCTGCCGAGATCACCCAACGATCCGCGACTGTGTCTGCGGACGGAGAACTCAAACATGTCTTCTGATTACGACGTCATCATAGTCGGTGGCGGCCCTGCAGGCGCAACAGCGGCTGAAGATCTCGCCAGGGCCGGTCGTGATGTGCTCATGATCGAACGCGGCGGTCGCATCAAACCGTGTGGCGGCGCGATACCGCCGATCCTGATGCGCGAGTTTGACGTGCCGGAATCCCGCCTCGAGTGCAAGGTGAGCGGGGCACGTATGATCGCGCCATCCGATACCGCCGTGGACATGGATATCGGCGGTTTCGTTGGCATGGTCGACCGCAAGACCTTCGATCCCTGGCTGCGGGAACGCGCGGAAGATGCCGGTGCCACCTGCGTTCGCGCCAAGTTTCGTTCGCTGGAGCAACGCGCCGATGGATGCGTTGACGTGCATTACGTCGATCGCGATGGCGCCGACATGACGTCAACAGCGCGTCTGGTCATCGGTGCTGACGGCGCCGGGTCGCGAGTGCGTGAGCACGCGTTCGCGCAGCAGGAAAAAATGAAACACGTGTTCGCCTACCACGAAATTGTCGAGTCACCGGAACAGGAAACCGAGTTTTTTGATCCGCAGCGCTGCGACGTCTACTACCAGGGACGCATCTCGCCGGACTTTTACGGCTGGGTGTTTCCGCACGGCAAATGCACCAGCGTAGGCGTGGGTTCGGCGATGAAGGGCTTTTCACTTCGAGCTGCCGTAAAGCAGATGCGTGATGAGACGGGCCTGGACGACTCAAAGATTGTCCGACGTGAGGGTGCTCCGCTGCCACTGAAGCCCCTGAAGCGCTGGGACAACGGCAAGAACGTGGTGCTGGTCGGTGACGCCGCGGGCTGTGTCGCACCTTCGTCCGGCGAAGGGATTTACTACGCGATGAGTTGCGGACGCATGGCCGCCAATGCGGCGGTCGAATTTCTCGCCAGCGGCGATGCCCGCGTCCTCAAGCAGGTGCGGCGCGAGTTTATGAAAGCCCACCGGACGGTATTTTTCATTCTCGGCGTCATGCAGTACTGGTGGTACAGCAGCGACAAGCGACGTGAAAAATTCGTCGATATCTGTCGCGACCCGGATGTCCAGAAGCTGACCTGGGACGCATACATGAACAAACAGCTCGTGCGCGCCAAACCGGCCGCGCACGTGCGCATATTTTTCAAGGACCTGGCCCATCTTGTCGGCCTGCATCCGTCATGAGTTAAACCGGCAATTCAACAGATGTTGCAACACACAGGGGATAGAGTCGTGTCTTCGTCACAAACAAAAAAAATCGGCATAAGCGGACTGGCAGCCTACGTTCCGCCCTATCGCGTCATGCTGGAAGACTGGTGCGAATGGACCGAAAGTCACTGGCCCAAAATCCGGGAGGTTGTTGGCCGGAGTTTCCGGGTACGCGGGCCCGACCACAGTGTTTACACGATGGCGGCCACCGCTGTTCTGCGGTTGATTGAACAATACGACATCGATCCACAAACTGTCGGCTTCCTGGGTCTGGGCACCGAATCGAGCTCCGACAACTCCGCCGGAGCCGTGATCATCAAAGGCATGGTCGACGAGGCGCTGAAGCAACGCGGCAATGCGCCGCTATCGCGCAGTTGTGAGGTTCCCGAATTCAAGCACGCCTGCCTCGGCGGGGTTTATGCGATGAAGGGCGCGCTTCGCTATCTCGCGACCGACGGTGAGGGACGACTCGCTATCGTCGTTTGCGCTGACATAGCGGAATACGCTCGCGGCAGCAGTGGCGAACCCACACAGGGCGCCGGTGCCGTCGCCATGCTGGTCGAGGAAAACCCCAAGATTGCCAGTGTCGACCTCGCGAACAGCGGCTCCGCATCGGACTACCGCATCATGGACTTCCGTAAACCGATGTTGCGATTCTGTGGCCAGGATCGCAGTGAGACACACCAGATCCAGGACTTCCCGGTATTCAACGGCAAGTACTCGACGACCTGTTACATCGACGAAACGCTGCATGCATTGCGCGACATGTATCGCAAGCGGTCGGTGGAAGCCATTGATCACATGCGCTCATTGAAAACGATCTTTATGCACCGCCCCTACCGGCGTATGCCGGAGACCGGCTGGGCTATCGCCTACCTGTTTGCACTGGCCAACGGCAAAACCGGTGATCTGACCGAACTGGCCGGCTACTGTGAGCCGGCCGGAGTCGAACTGGACGCGCTGGTCGAGGAAATGAACGGCGACCCGGATGTTGCGGGCTTTGCCAGTGAAGCGAATTTGAACAACGATGCCTATCCACTGACCATGGCGACGATGCAGGCCTTCCGCAAATCCCCGGTTTACCAGCAGGAAGTGATCGACAAACTGTCGCTGGGTGCCGATACCATTCGCGATCTTGGCAACCTGTACACCGCCGCGATGCCTGCCTGGCTGGCAGCAGGTCTCGAGACCGCCCTCGAGGACGATCTGGACCTCGACGGTGAGGAATTATTAACACTGGGTTATGGCAGCGGCGACGCCGCTGAAGTGATCCCGTTCTACGTTGAAGATGGCTGGCGTGAAGCGTCGTCACGCATCCAGTTTAGAAAAGCGCTGTCAACAACGGTAGATCTGACCTACGAGCAATACTGCGCGATGCACGACGGCCGCACAGCACCGGATCTGCATCGTGTGGCGACCGACGAGTTTGTCATCAACGATGTGGGCACGCGTGAAGAACGCCATTTTCAGGACATCGGCATCGAGTATTACCGCTACGTCGCAAGCTAGCTTGGCCGGGCGAGCCGCAGGCTAGAAGCCGGCGACGATCGCCAACAGCGCGATCCCGGTGGCCAGAATCACGAGCGTCAGCAAAACATTGATGCCGTGCAGCCGACCGAAGTCCTGTTGTCGGTCTTCGTCGCGAGCACGGTTGATGGCCGGCACCATCGCCAGCGAAATCGCCTCCAGAACAACCATGAGCGCCGTACCTGACAGCAGCCAGCTGACTTCTCGCTGACCTACGACCAGCGCCACGACGGCAACCAGCATCACGCCGCCGCACACCAGGCCAAAGATAAAGAATCGCGGGAACAAGCCACGCAGGAAACGACCGGCCAGATCCGCAGGCAAACGAGTGAAGGTCATCGGTGCAACCACGGCCGAATGAAACAGGATAGCTCCGATCCAGCTTCCGCAAGCAATGTTGAATAGCGGTAATACGATAGTTTCCACGGCGATATGTCTATATAGTGTCTAGGAAACGTATTACACCTTGTCGACTTATCCAGCGTCAACGCTGACCTGATCGCGAATGGAGCCGTGATTTGAGCGCCCGACCCGAAAAAAAGAAACACCGCTACGGCATTGGCACCGTGGCGAGAATGACTGGCCTGACGGATCACACCATCCGCGTATGGGAGCGTCGCTACGCGGCGGTCGTCGCCGAGCGCGCCGACAACGGACGCCGTCAGTATTCGGAGCAGGACGTTGAAAAACTGGGCCTGTTGAAGCGACTCACCGACGAGGGCGTGTCTATCAGCCAAATCGCTTCGCTGAGCATCGAGGAACTGCGCTCGCGCACGCAGAGCCTGCGGGAGATGCACGAGCCACAGCTGCCGAAACGCCTCGACGTCGCCATCCTTGGCGATTTTCTGCCGACACAGTTGGCAGAGTATCGCCAGGAACTCGCACCGATCGAATTGGTGGTATCCGACAGCAGCCGAGAGCGCTTCGTTGCCGATTTAGCACGCCGCAAGGCAGAAGTTGTCGTCTATGAAAGTAACGTGCTGGACTCCGAATCCGTGTCCAGCCTGCAGTCGTTTATCCGCGAAGCGGGCGCGCGGGCCGGTGTCATCGTGTACAAGTTTGCCGCCAGCCGCGATATCGAGCAGGCGCGAGCACTCGGGGTGCAGCTCATGCGCTCGCCCTCCGACGTCGAAAACGTTCGCGCCACAATCCTTCGAGCAGCGACCAGCAGCGCCCCGCACGGGCGCAGAGCGCCTGCACCGCGGGCCGACGTCGTGTCGGAGGCCGAGACCGACGGTGAGATTCCAACGCGCATGTTCACGGCTGGCCAGCTCGTGAAATTGAGCAAAATCTCAACGGCAATCGACTGTGAATGCCCGAGCCAGCTGGCCGCGCTGGTCAACGAGCTCAGCGCCTTCGAGGTGTACAGCGCACACTGCGCAAACCGCAACGAGGAGGACGAGAAGCTGCATCGCTACCTGCACCGGGTTTCGGCGGAAGCTCGCTCCGTAATCGAAAAGGCACTGCAACGGGTGATCGAGGTCGAGAACATCAAGGTCTGAGCCCCGGGAAACAGATTGTTACAGATATGTCTAGGTTTATTCTAGTCAAAACGTTGACAGAAGCGCACTGAGTTGTAGACTTTGGGTCGTGCTTCTCGCTATCCCCAGAGGAGCTCACAAACAGAGAGCTCCATCCATCTCCCTAATCCCTGTTCTCTGTTTCGCTGAGCCGGCGGCTCCCCCCGCCGGCTCACTTTCTCCCCGGGGATCGCGGAGCGACAGAGATGACCGAATTGCTGTTTACCCTCTTGACCGTGTTGCTGGTCTACGCCGTCGCGAATCTCCACGAAAGCAACACCGTACGCATTCGCATACGCCGCGGCGAGCGACGCCGCTGAAACGCGCATGGATATCGAACGGACTCGACTCAGCGCCACGCGACAGCGCGCCTTAGACGACGCCGCTGCGTTCCTCGGCAACGGCGCAAGCCGCTACGCGAAGCTCCGTAACTTCGACTTTGGCCCTGCCCAACGCCAGAACGTGTCGGTTTTGTCGCCCTACATCCGGCACCGCCTGTTGCTCGAGCAGGAAGTCATTGCCGCTTGCGTACAGTCCTATGGCGCCAACGCGACCTCCAAGTACATCGAGGAAGTGTTCTGGCGGGCCTACTTCAAAGGCTGGCTGGAGCACCACCCTTCTGTCTGGCAACACTACCAGGCGGACACCGCAAACCTGCTGCGCACGATAGAGGACGACAACGATCTGCTGGACCGCTACACGACAGCAGTCGAGGGCAACACCGGCATCGACTGCTTCGACGCCTGGGCCCGCGAACTGGTCGCCACCGGCTACCTGCACAACCACGCGCGAATGTGGTTCGCCAGCATCTGGGTATTCACGCTGAGGCTGCCGTGGCAGCTCGGCGCCGATCTGTTCCTGCGGCATTTGGTGGATGGCGATCCGGCATCCAACACATTGAGCTGGCGCTGGGTAAGCGGACTGCACACGCGCGGCAAGACCTACCTTGCGCGCGTGTCGAACATCCTCAACTACACCGACAACCGGTTTAATCCGCAGGGCCAGCTTGCTACGCATGCCGAGCCACTCGAGGAGACCGTGCAGCACCCGCAGGAAGCCTTGCGTTTGGGCTCGGCGGAGCTGCCGGACGGCCGCTACGGGGTGTTGCTGACTGAAGAGGACTGCAACGTTGAATCGCTGCATCCGGGACTCGCGCCAACAGCTGTGCTCGGCGCAGTAGCCACGCGTCGGCGCTCCATTTTGCCGGTGGGCCAGCATGCCCATGCGTTCGCCAAAGGGGCTGTGGAAGACGCCGTGGAGAGAGCAGCTGCCGCATTCTCTTGTGCAGGCGAGAGCTTCGAAGCGGACGACTGGACAGAACGCCTCATAGACTGGTGTGCAAAGAACGATTTGAAAACGCTGCTTACTCCGTTCGTACCCACCGGTCCTGTTAACGATGTGTTGACTGACGGAGCTGAAGCCATTCAGGCCGCCGGCATTCGGGTCGTCATGCTGTCCCGCCAGTACGATCGCGAAACCTGGCCATTCGCGAGTCGTGGTTACTTCAAACTGAAAAAACAGATCGGCAGCGTGATCGAACGTATGCAACTCGACACGGTGAGCCTTTCTCAGGAACTGCGGACGCAAACAGCGCCGCAGCAGCCGGACCTGTTGAGATCTAGCGGGTGACAAGGATGTTGCCTGCTACCTGACCGGGAAACTCAGGGTCACAGCGGATAACGGGTTACAAAGCCTTACAGAAAACGGCTGACGCGGTTCCGGCTGTGATCA
>JBCCNM010000003.1:0-57531 GCA_039025835.1 Pseudomonadota bacterium
AACAGGCCAGTTTCGCGAGCGATATGGTGTACCGCTCGGTGGACTTCGATTTTACGGATCCGTCCAAGCCGGTTGCGCTGCCCGGTGGTCGACCGGAGGTACTGGATCCTGCTCTGGTCCGAACGATTCCCGTGCCTTTCGATCTCCGGCACGACACCCCCAAACCGGTGTTGGACTTCGCGCGGATCCAGGCGATGCAGCCGGACAATTTGCCGACCGGGTTCTCCTATCTGCCGGACGCCGGACGTTTTCGCGCGGAGGTCCTGGCCGATCCAGCGAGGCGCCTGATGGACGATGCGCAGCGCGAGTTCGTCATGACCACCCTCAGCGCATCAACTCGCGCCGGCAAGCCGTGGCAGATCATCGGTAACCAGGCGCTGATGGGGCAGCTCTCAGCACCGAACCTCGTCGATGCGATGTCGGCGGAGGAAATCGAGGCGCTGCCGGGTTACGTGAAACCCTTCATTGATTTCACACGCTTTGGGCTGCCGCAGTCGACGGACACCTGGGACGGCTACGATGCCGAGCGACAGTGGATGTGTGACGCATTTCGAACCACCGGGTCTACGCCGGTTGTTGTCACGGGAGACTCCCATGCCGCGTGGGCGCTGGACGTGCGTGATCCGCGAACGGGCCGGACGGCTGCCCTTGAGCTCGGCTGCACGTCGATCAGTTCGCCGGGCGCACCCGAAACGCTGGGTATCAGTGGCGAGCGCATCGTACCGCTGATCACTGAAAGAAATTCGAATGTCCGTTTTGCGGATGTGACCCATCGCGGCTTCACGACACTCACGCTCACGCCGGACGGCGCTGAGGCGAGCTACCACGTTGTCGACACAATCGCGACGCGCAGTTACACGCCGAATATCGTGAATACGATGCGTCTGAAGCCCGGCCGGGGAGCACCGCCGACCTGGGCTTAACCGGCGACTAATGGCGCCAGCGGGTGTCGGTGCTTTCGACGTCCTGTATCGTCACTGGTATGCAAAGCCAACGTCGCCACAGTCCCGCCGCCGAGCGCAATAGAGCGCCGATTCTCGAGGCGCTTCACCCGCTGTTGCCGCCGAGCGGCACCGTGCTGGAAGTCGCCAGCGGTACCGGGCAACACGTCGCCTGGTTTGCCGCCGCATTGCCAATGCTCACGTGGCAGCCGAGCGACGTCGACGCGTCGGGTTTTTCGTCCATCCGCGACTACACGGTGGACATCGGCAACGTGCTCGCTCCGATCGAACTCGACGTGATCCGCTCTCCGTGGCCGCTTGGTCGTGCCGATGCCATCTACTGCGCAAACATGATCCATATCGCACCGTGGGCGGCCTGCGAGGGATTGTTCGCCGGAGCTGGCTTGGTACTGGATGCGGGCAGTCAGCTGCACCTCTACGGGCCTTTCAAGCGTGGCGGACAACACACCGCCGACAGCAACCGCGCATTCGATCAGAACCTGCGTGAGCGTGACCACCGCTGGGGCATTCGAGACCTGGATGCGGTTGCCGCGCTGGCTGACGATGCGGGACTGCACCACAGCCGTACCGCCGACATGCCGGCCAACAACCTGCTTGTGAGTTTTACGCGCCGCTGAGCGTAGAGTCTCGGGCAGAACGTCTGGCGTGCGGACGAGACCTGTTTTGACCGGAGCCGCATTGTGTCTGTTGCTTGCTCCGCGCCGCCAGTCGGCAATTCTTCGACAGCGCGATGAATCCTCGACAGATCGGCTGTCTTAAAAGGCCGTGAAAGGTCTACACTCTCCCTTACGGGGTCCCGAGGGGACACCGACTTCTGGCAAAACATTGGAGACTCGCATGGACACAGTTGTTTGGGCGGCACTGGCGGTCGCGGGATTGCTGGCCGGCATCGGCATCGGTTTCTGGCTTGGGCGATTGGATAACAAAGAGGACCGCGTCGCGGAACTCGAATCCGAACTGGATACCTACAAGGCTCAGGTCACCGAGCACTTCGCGAAATCGGCGACGCACTTTCAGGCGATTGGCCAGCAATACAAGGCACTCTATGACCACATGGCGGCCGGGTCACAGTCGCTGTGTGCGGACAGCAGCGGCACTGTGAGCTTTCCGGCACCCGGAGACGTGGCAGCACTGGCTGAGCCAAAGATCGGGGAAACGCCGGTGGCCGAGGTCGACGCGGCAGACAGCGAGGTCATCGAGTCCCGCGCGGAGAATGCCGAGGAGGTCAACGACGATGCCGGGACGATCGAGACGGAAGAGACCCCGGACGACGATAACGTCACCGTTGAGGTCATCGCAGAGTCAGGCGACGATACTGCTGTGGACGAGCTCGGCGCCAGCGAATCCACAGACGATGTGGCTGCTGAATCGGAGGTGTCCGCCGACGCGATTCCGGATACCGACGACGAGCCCGACAAGCGCCTGTACCACTGATGGCCGATATGCCCCGCAGTTTGTTTCGCGTCTCGGCCGGGCTGCGGGACAAACACAACTACCGTCAGGACTCGGCCTGGACCGGCGATTACCTGATGCGGCTGCCGGATCGGACCCTGGTGCCGGCTGCCGATTACGACAGGCGGCTGACCGAGTACCGCAAGCGGAAACCTTAGCGCGAGAACCTAGCGCGAGAACTTGTCCATCAGGCCGGCATCGATGCGCGCACCGAGACGCTGGATAACGTTCGTTGCGGCGTGCGTTCCGAGGCGCGCGGCGTCGGCCAGTGGCCAGCCCTGCGCCCAGCCGTACAGGAAGCCGGCCGTGTAGGCATCACCGGCGCCGGTCGTATCCACCACCTTGTCGACCGTGTCCGCTGCTTGCGTGACGATCTCGCCATTCTGGTAGATGACCGATCCCTTCTCGGCACGCGTGATGACGAACAGGTTGCTGCGGCCGTCGATCGCCGCGAGCGTGGCGTCGATGTCTGTTGTGCCCAACAGCATGTTGATCTCGTCCTCATCGGCGAGAACGATGTCCACGCCGTCGTCGACGACGGCGGCGAATGAAGCCTTGTGGCGTTCGACGCAAAACGAATCGGACAAGGACAATGCCACCGTCGTGCCGTTGCGCCGCGCGATCTCGATCGCTCGCTGCGCCAGCGCCGGACCCTCGGCGATATCCCACAGGTAGCCTTCCAGCAGGATCGCTTTCGGCGCTTTCACGGTATCGTCGGTGACGTCAGCGACAGCGAGTTCCGTGCAGGCGCCGAGATAGGTCTGCATGGTGCGCTGGCCATCGCCGGTGATCAGTACGTGACTGCGCGCCGTCGGCGCGCCGTCGGTTGCCGGTGCCAGGCGAATATCGACGCCGAGTGCACGCAGATCGTGATTGAAAATCTCACCAAGCTGGTCGCTCTTGACCTTACCGATGTATGCGGCGTTGCCGCCCAGCAATGCGAAACCGGCGACCGAATTGGCCACCGAGCCGCCAGACATTTCCGTAGCCGGACCCATCTGCTCATAAATTTCGTGCGCGCGGTCCTCGTCAACCAGCGTCATCGATCCCGGCACGGCGTCGAGCTGCTCAAGGAAGTCGGGTTCCACGTGGGCGAGAACGTCGACGATGGCATTGCTGATGCCGAGAAGCTGTACATCGGAGCTCATAAAAGGGTCTCTGGCAAAAAAATCCGCGCAAAGCCTACCACCGTGGGCACAGCATTGCGTTACTATTGCCGCGAGTGTTCAAGGGGTTACGTCGCGCATGCGCCGATCGGCACGTCTGTTCGTTCCAATGCTGTTGATCCTCGGCTACTACGCGTTCTGGATAGCCGCCGTCGTCGCGTTCGTACGAAATTTCCCGGATCTCGTTCGCTTCCTGCCGGTGGGTGGTCTTGGCGACCTCGCGTCGGCCCCGCTGGTCGATTTCGAACCGGTGTACACCAGTGTCGAACGCACCGTGCTGGACCCCGATGGCGCGATTCGCCTCGCGCTGGCGAGCCTGGGGTCGCTGATCCTGATTGTCCCGGTGTCCTGGGCCTACTTCATCACCAGCCGCGAAACGCGTCTCGACCAGTCGTTCGTGCAGACTATCGTCATTCTGCCGGTCGTTGTCACCGGCATTGCGATGATCGTCGTCAACAGCCTTGCGCTGGCCTTTAGCCTGGCCGGCATTGTGGCTGCGGTCCGATTCCGCTTTTCGCTGGCCATACCGTCGGACGCCATGTACATCTTCGTCGCAATCGCGATCGGTCTTGGCTCCGGCATTGGCGCGGTTGCGGTGTCCGGAGTGATTTCCTTTGCCTTTGTCGTCACCACGCTGGGTATCTGGCGGCTTGAATACGGCAAGACCCTGTCAGGACCTTTCCTGCGCATGGTTGCCCGGCGTGACACCGTCGACGACGACTTCTGAGATCACCGATGACGGAGGCCGATGTTCAGAATCGCGTTGTGTTTGTGCATGGGCATGCGCTGAAACCGTCAGCCGAAACACTCAAGGACATTTCACTGCAGGCGCTAAAAGCGGGCGTGCAGCGAGATTATCCCAACGACATCGCGTGCATGGAGGCCGTCGATTACCACTTCGCCTACTTCGGTGACCTCGTCAACACCTGCCTGCTCAACGGTGGCGGAACCTATGACGAGGTCCTCGATGTTGGTGATCGTCGTAATGCGCTGGAGGCCCTGCAGGCGATCACCGCGCGCAAGAAGTTCGGTGTGCGCCAGTACGACATGCTGCCCGGCAAGACAGCCACCAAGGAGTTTGTAGCCGATGTCTGCGCGCCGCTGATGGGGCTGCTCGGCCTGACGCTACCGCTGATCGCCTGGACAGTGCCTGATCTCGCCGCCTACCTGCGCAACACCGACGGTTTCGGTGATTCGGTCCGCGAACGCGTTCGAGAGCCTATCGTCCGCGCCATCGATGACGGCAAACGCCTGATGCTGTTGACCCACGGCATGGGCAGCGTTGCCACGTTCGATGTCCTTTGGCAGCTATCGCGCGATCCCGCCTACAGCGACTATGCGGACTGCAAAATCGACACCTTCGTCACCCTGGGCTCTCCGCTGTGTGACAACTTCTTGCGACGCTACCTGCTGGGGGCCAGGGAACAGGGGCTGAATCGCTACCCCGGCAACATCATCAGCTGGCTGAACCTGTCGGCCGAAGACGACTACATCTGCCATGACGGCACGATCGCGGACGACCTGTCGGCGATGATGCGGCACCGAATCGTCAGCCAGGTGCGTGATTTTCGCATCTACAACCAGGCGGTCCGCTATGGCCGATCGAATCCGCACAGCTCGGTTGGCTACTACGTGCACCCGCGCATGGCGAAGATCGTCAGGGACTGGCTGGTGCGCGACACCAACGGCGCTACAGGCACCGCGACATGATCCGCCGCTCGAGCGTTTTCGGATCGTCGATCGTGTCGTAGAACTGACCGACGTAGTAGATCAGTTCCCGACGCGACGATTTGTTCAGCTCCGGCTGGTTCTCGATCAGGCCGATAATCGCATCCCGTTGCTGTCGATAGCGTGACAGTGCCGCATCCATCTGCTCGGTATGCTCACAGCGACCGCGATACAGGCGCTGCTTGACTGAGCGCAGGTTAAAACGTGAGTTCGGTTTGGCGTACTCGGCATACACGAAGCCCGAGATATCGAAGTCGTACGGTATCGACAGGAAGGTGTCGCCCGTTGAGTGGAACAACGTGTAATTGTGGCAACACTCGGTCTCTTCCCTGGACGAGATCGGTGAAAAGTCCGTATTGCCAATCAGAAACTGGAACAGCGAACCTAAGGCCGTGTGCTGCATGTCCAGCTGGCTGGTCTTGATACGTCCGATACCGTCGGCCGTCTCGACGTCCAGGCGCTTGGCCAGCCTGTCCTTGTGTTCAATGAAAATGCCGTACTCGATTTTCGGCTTTCGTTTGCTCGCTGGATCGACGTAGGTCACTCGCAGCAGGCGCACCTGAAAACTCTGGTCGGTGATCGCGTTCAAGACGCGGTAGGCCAGGTACTCGCGGATTACGCTCTGCTCGTAGCGACGCTCTTTCGCTTTGCAGTGCGTCACCAGTTTGAGTTTGTCCTGCTTGTCGAACAGCGTGTCCTTCACCGCCTGCTTGGCGAAGTTGAGACGCAACGGGCTGAATTCGCAGATTGACGGATTGCGCCGGAAATTGCCGCGGGCACGGAGTTTGACGTCCAGCGTAACGGTTTCGCCTGCGTCATCGACGTAGTCGAGTTGACCCGCCAGCTCATCCTCCGTCGAGCGCGTCTCCATGATTTCGCCGAACGGTCCGGTCAGCGTGATCTCGAGCAGCTCATCAGACTGGAACAACAGGTCGGCGTCCGTCGCAACGGGGGTTGCTGCAACGATAAGCAGTGCCAGGGTGAGACAGGTCATGCGCGCCACCGATGCCGTAGACGTCCTTGAGTCTAGCACGTGGCCTGCCGGTCGCATTTGTCCGCGATCGGTCCGGCCACTACACTGGCTGCTGGATTTTTTGCGGAGGTCCGCATGCGCGTTACTCCCCTGTTCTGCCTGCTGCTGGCGAGTGTTTTCAGCGACGCCGGCGCATCACCGTGGCGCTTTGACGGCGTTGAACGCATCGTCGCTGTCAGCGACCTGCACGGTGCGCACGGGGCGTTTGTGCAGACGCTGCAGGCGGCCGAGTTGATCGACGACAATGAGCGCTGGATAGCGGGTGCGACGCATCTCGTCATCGTTGGTGACATTGTCGATCGGGGTGACGACTCTCGCGACTCGATGGATCTGTTGATCCGGCTGGAAGTCGAGGCTGAAGCGGCCGGTGGCCGCGTGCACGTTCTGCTCGGCAACCACGAGGCCATGGTGTTGATCGGCGATCTTCGCTACGTCACGCAGGGCGAGTTCGCTGCGTTCAGTGCCGAGGAAACCGACGAGGAGCGAGAGCGCTGGTACCGGGCCCTCGTGGCGCGTGACGGCGACACGGATCGTGCCGCGTTCGATGCCGATTACCCGGCCGGTTTTTTCGGTCATCGTGCGGGCTATGCGGCAGACGGTCAGTACGGTGCATGGCTGCTGCAGAAACCGGCGCTGGTGATCATCAACGATATTGCATTCATTCACGCCGGTTTGTCGCCGGTCGTGGGCAGGCTTGGCCCCGAGGCCGTCAATGTCGGCCTGGTCGGCGAACTGCGCGAGTATGTGGAGATGCTGCCGGGTTTGTACGCGGACAGCGCTGTGTTACCGACCGACGAGCTGTTCGAACGCGAGGCCCTGCTGGGCCCGCAAATCGACGCGCTGACCGAGACCGGGGCGGACGCTGCCCGTCTTGAGCGGCTGGAGCGAGCGCAGGTGCTCGAGCGTTCCGTGCTGCACGGCCCGGACGGCCCCCTTTGGTACCGTGGCAATGTCGCCTGCAGTGCCCTTGTCGAGATTGATCGACTGGGCCTCGCGCTGGACAAGATCGACGCTGATCGCGCCGTAATCGGCCACACGCCGACACCGACGCGGCAAGTCGTCAGCCGCTTCGGTGGTCGCATCATTGAAATCGACACCGGCATGAATAATGCGTATTACAAAGGCTCCGGTTTCGCCCTGGCTATCGAAGGCGATGAGCTGACCGTGATCAGCCAGTCCGGAGAGCGCAGCGTCGGGGTGATGCCGCACCCCCGGCAGGTCGGATCCCGACCGGGCGGGTTTTTGTCGATTGACGACACCGAGGCCGTGTTGCGCGACGGACAGATCATCAGCCGCTCGATGCTCGGCAACGGTCGCACAGCCTACGTCGTTGAATCCGAGGGGCATCGCCTGCAGGCCGTGTTTGAAGCGGCCGGGCGACGCGGCGTGCTGCCGGAACTCGCAGCGTACCGACTCGATCGACTGCTCGGGCTCGACATGGTGCCGGCTACGGTCGAACGCACGATCGACGGTAAGCGCGGCAGTTTGCAGTTTCTCGTGCCGCGCACGATTAACGAAGGCCAACGTATCGCCAGCGGCCAGGGCGGCGGTGCCATGTGTCCGCTGTCGGACCAGTGGCAGAGCATGTACGTGTTTGATGCGCTGGTGCATAACGAAGGTCGCCGGCGCGAGGAAATGCGCTACGACCGAATCCGCGGTTTTCAGCTCATCCTCACCGGTCACGAACGCGCATTTTCGAGCTCGCGCGGCTTCCCGTCTTACCTGTCGAGCATCGATCTTCAGGTGACCGGCGAGTGGAAACGTCGTCTTGAGGCGCTCGACGACAGCATCATCGAAGCGAAATTCGGCGATGTCCTCGACCGTCGTCGTCGCGCTGCACTGGCGGGTCGACGCGATTTGTTGCTGAAGTCCGGCGACTGATCGAGAAAGCCGTGGCACCAGGCGTCGATTCGCTGGCACACTGAACGGCCGTCAGCTGGCCGCGCTGCAGCGAATGAATCAGGACGAATACCGACAGGACGAAGCGCGTCGCAGGGAACTGCCGACGTTTTACTACCACGCGCATTTCCTCGAAATGCTGAGTTTCGTCAACGCGCACTACGCGCACGTCCTCAATGCATCTCAGCGCGCCTTCGGCCGTGACTTTGCCAACTTGAGTTTTCCCGCCCAGTGTCTGTACGTGCGCCTGGTGAATCGCAAGGGCAGTCTGTTTGCGCGGTCCCGACTGCGCTATCCCGAGCTGGGGCAAACCGCTCCGCTGCTGGATGAACTGGATGCGGCGGATTTCCTCGCTCGTCCCGGCGTCGAGCAGGTGGACGAGATGCTCGGCTTCATGACGCGCACGAAGATCGTCAATGCGGTCCGTCCGCACTTTGTTGGCATGAAGACGACGATGAAAAAAGCGGAGATGCTGCATTTCGTCCGTGAACACGTGCCTTCGGAGCAGTTGTTCGACTGGCTGCCGAGTGAGGGTGTTTTGCTGCAGGGCCGTGCCGACGATGTCCGTTTCATGCTGTTTCTGTTTTTCGGTCGCATCCAGGACGGACTCTCGCAGTTCACGATGCGCGACCTTGGGCTGGTGCGCGCGCGCGATGCCAGGGAACAGTACGAGGCCCGCTTCCCGGATCGGGACGACGCGGTCGAGGCGTTTTACTTCGCTCGCCGGCTGGCCGATCTTGAGCGCGATACGCAGCAGGCCGCGCAACTGGCTGCGGACATCGACGCGTGGCCGCACCCGGAGTCGACAGTCGCGGCCGGTCTCCGCGACAAACTTGCGTATCGGCTCGGACGGGCGCTGGAAGGTGATCCCTACGCGGCCCTGCGCGTGTATCAGCAGGGCGAGTCGGTTCGCTGTTCAGAGCGTGTGATTCGCCTGCTGTTGTCGACCGGGCAGACCGAGGAGGCGCGCCGCTTTCTTAAACGCTGCATCGATGAGCCCGCGTCCGATGACGAAGCGCTGCTCGCCAGCGACCTGTACGCCCGCAAGTTCGGCAAAAAGCGCACGTCAACGCTGACCGATCGGCTGCGCTCGGCGGACACCATCGATCTCGACGAAGCACACAGCGGTTCGCCGGAACGCGCGGCGGCTGTGTGGTTCGAGGCGCGAGGGCAGCGGGCATTCCGGGTTGAGAACAGCTTGTGGCGAACACTGTTCGGTTTGCTTTTCTGGGACCTGCTGTTCGATGGCGACGCGGCTCGTCGGCATTCACCGTTCGAGCGTCTGCCGTCTTCGCTGACCGAGAAGCGCTTCGCGACCGAACACGCCGACGCGATCGCCGAGCGCTTTCGTCTGCTCGAGGATCGCAAGGCGCTGAAGCGTCATTTGCTGCGCATAAGCGTTGCCCGCTACGGCACCAACAACGGTATTTTTCGTTGGCGGCAGCGCATTCTCGATGCGATGCACGCTTTGGTCGACGAGGCGCCTGCAGAGAGCCTTCGCGAGGTACTGACGCTGTTTTGCGAGGACTACCAGTCGGCCCGTTACGGCTATCCGGACCTGATGGTGATCGACGAGGACGGCGTTCGATTTGTGGAAATCAAAACCGACGGCGATCACCTTCGGCGCAATCAGTTGCTGCGACTCGAACAACTCCGCCGCGCCGGGTTTCGGTCCGATGTGGTGCTGGTGCGTTGGGTGCTGGATCCGCGGCAGCCCTATGTCGTCGTCGATGTCGAGACCACCGGCGGTCGCGGTGACCAGCATCGGGTCACGGAAATCGGCGCAGTGAAAGTCATCAACGGCGAGATCGTCGAGCGTTTCCAGACGCTGCTGAATCCGCAGCGTTCCATCCCGCCCAATATCACGCGATTGACTGGTATCACGCCGGCGATGGTGGCGGATGCGCCGGTGTTCTCCGATGTTGCGGAGGATTTTGCCCAGTTTCTCGACGGGGCAATTTTCGTTGCCCACAACGTCGAGTTCGACTACCGCTTCATCGGCCATGAGTTTCGGCGGCTGGGACGTCCGTTCCGCATGCCCAAGCTGTGCACCTGCGCATCGATGCGCAAGCTCTACCCCGGTCACAAGTCCTACAGTCTTGCAAACCTTTGCAAGGCTTACGATATCCCGCTAAAGAGCCATCACCGGGCACTGTGTGACGCGGAGGCGGCTGCCGAACTGCTGCTGCTAATCAATGAAAAGCGAATGGAGGCGCTTACGCCGGTCGACGAGCCAGTGTCTGCTCAAGCTGGTCGATGACGTCCGCGATATCGCCACGTTGCTGGCGTAGTTCATCGATGCTCATGCCTTTCAGTTCGTAAGGCAGAACCAGCCAGTCGGCGGTTTCGTGGACGAAGAAATCGGGCACCCGCCGTGTGCGCTCGGTCGGTCGGTACCAGACGCTGGCAATGCGAATCTCTTTCGGCAGGTTTCGGCGCGTTTTACGAGCGAGCTGGTCGATCACCGCAGTCACGCTGGAGCCGGAGCTGTAGACGTCATCAACAATCAGCAGCCGGTGGTGCGAGCAGAGGTTTTCCAGCAGGTACTGCAGACCGTGTACGCGGATGGCTTCGGCCTTCTCGATCATGTCCGAATAGTGTTCGGCGCCGCTGTAGGAGGTACGAATCGCGATGTGGTCCGTCGGCACGCCGAGGTGTTCGAGGCCTTCCTGCACGGCAATGCCGACTGAGCTGCCGCCGCGCCACAGTCCGACAAGGAAATCCGGTTCAAAACCGGCGTCGAGAATCTGCACCGCCAGTCGGAAGGAGTCGGTCAGCAGATCGTCGGCGTGCACAAATCGTTTGTTCATTGACTCGTCGTCAGCGCTACAATGCGGCGCATTATACGCGCTGGACGGCCCATGAAAAAAAACGTGTTTTCTGCGCAGGACCTGCTGACCGATTCATTCCGCCTTGGCCTCAAGGTGCTGGAAAGCGGTTTCGAGCCGACGATGATCATCGCGATCTGGCGCGGTGGCACGCCGGTTGGCATGGCAGTCCAGGAAATCCTGTCCTACGGTGGCGTCAGCTCCGATCACATCGCGATTCGCACGTCGTCGTACCACGGCGTGGACCAGCGCTCGAGCGTCGCTGTGCACGGCCTGAATTACGTGGTCAAAAAGATCTGCCACGATGATCGCGTACTGCTGGTTGACGATGTGTTCGACACCGGTAACACGATCGTGGCGGTGATTGAGGAGCTGCGTCGCCGCGCACGAGACAACACGCCGGAGGACATCCGAGTCGCTGTGCCTTGGTTCAAGCCTACCCGCAATGAAACCGAAATGACGCCCGACTATTTCCTGCACGAGACCGAGGAGTGGCTGGTGTTCCCGCACGAGCTGGATGCGCTGACACCCGAAGAGCTGCGCGAGCACCGCCCGGCGGTCGCCGAGGTCATCGAGGCGGCTCAGGCCAAACGTTCGTGAAGCGCCTCTGCGTCTACTGCGGATCCAATCGAGGCAATCGCACGGTCTACGCCGAGGCAGCGGAGTCGCTGGCCGACGTGCTGGTGAATCACGATATCGAGCTGGTCTACGGCGGTGCGTCCGCCGGCATCATGGGCGTCATCGCGGATGCCGTGCTCGCGCGTGGCGGACGAGTGCATGGTGTGATGCCGCGTTCACTGATGCACAAGGAGATCGGACACCAAGGACTGACCGAGCTGCATATCGTCAACGGCATGCACGAACGCAAATCGATGATGGCAGCCTTGTCGGATGGCTTCATCGCCTTGCCCGGTGGATTCGGCACGCTGGAAGAGCTGATTGAGGTAACCACGTGGGGGCAGCTGCGTTTTCACGAAAAACCCTGTGGCCTGCTCAATGTCGACGGCTACTACGACGCGCTGCTGGCGTTCCTCGACAGCGCCGAGCACGAGGGTTTCCTGAGGCCGGAAAGTCGCGCCATGTTGATGGCCGAGTCCGATCCGGTGACGCTGATTCGCCGCTTCGAGCGCTATACCGCGCCCGTGGTGGAAAAGTGGATTGACGCCTGAGCCCACCGGCCCCGCGCTAGAGCACGAGTTTGAGCTTACCTTTCGCCGGCTTTCGCAGATTGCTGGCGGACAACACGTACTGCAGGCCGATTCGTCGGCCACGGAGTGCGTGCCCGGCACAGATTCGCAGTGGCTGGGTAAAGCTCTCGACGACATCCCCCGGCGCAACCTCACCGATCGTCGTCGTCACCTGGATCGCGCCGTCGCTGACGGTTACCTGCGGATAACACGGCTGTCCGTCGCTAACACGACGCGCCGAGCTGACTGCCTGCCCCGGGATTGACTCCGCCACCAGGAATTCCTCATGCGACGGCAATACGACAGTCAGCGAGACGTCGCGCAATGCTTCCTGACCCTGGTTGTAGATCACCATCTGCAGTCGATCGCCGTGTTCGCTAAACAGAAACTCGGCATCCCGTTCTACGTATTCACTTTGAACCCGCGCGAGTTCTGCCTCCAGTTCCTCCGGCGAGCGATACTCGTAGGGGCTGTCAGACCCGTACAGCCTTGCATGTGTGAGCCGCGCCATCATCGACGTGTCACCGCGTCGCCGGGCCCTGCGACGTGCCTCCAGGAATTCCTGGAGTTTTTTGCTGGCAACCGACGACGGGCGGGCACCGATGTCGAAGGTGCGAAGCTGGCAGAATTTGGCGATCTGCTCGCCGGCAAATCCGATCTCAACCTGGTCGGATGTCATCGAATCGCGAAACTGCGCCTCGAACATCGTTTTGAGCTGGCGTCGCCCCAGTTTCACGGCTCGTGTGCCGACCCGCGCATAGGCGTCACCGCGGCGCAGTGTTTCTGAGTAGTCTGTACGCATCATGTAAGGCTTGTCCGGACAGTCGCCGATTTCCACAATACCGATCTGCTTGTCGTGCAGACTGATCGGGAAATACTTGATGCGCAGCGGGGGTTCGATGTGATCGGCAACGAGGCTCACGTAGGACGGTGATCTCGCAAAGTCTGTGTCGGGAACCCCGCGCAACTGACGACGAGCGAGTCCGTCCTGGTCCACTCCCGTGACGATGTATCGGTGTCCGTCGACCGCTGCATTTGCCATCGCCAGCACGTCGCGCAGCAGCTCCTCGATGCCGCTGCCGCCGTAAGCACGTGCACGGAACTTAAGACCGGCGCCGTCGGTGCCGTGTGTGATCATCGTGGACAGGGACTTCATACGCCCACATTGTGGGTGGGGTACCGCGATTGCGCGGCGAACTGCGCCACAGTTTTGCGGCGCCGCCGCCGCGGACCGGGTCAGCTGCTGTTGTAGGGATCGAAGCCGCCGGGTGAGTCCTCAGTCGACAACTCGTCGTCCAGCAGCGTGCCGCCGGGTACGGCGGCCGGATCGAGCATGGCTTTCAGCATCTGAGTGCTAACCAGTGATAACTCCTCGAGATCGTCGATGGTCTGGTCGACTTCGTAGACGACATCCGCGCTGCGCGCTGCTGCCGGCACCGAGGAATCCGCCGCAGCCGCGAGAGCGGCCTGCAGATCGTCATCGCTGACTATTTCGAAGGCATCTTTTTCCGGGTCGTGTGCCAACAGACCCTCGCTCGTGTTAGCGACGTCCAGCAATTGCTTGCGGGTCGCCTCATCGTCGTCGCTGAGCATCGTTTCAAGCATCATGGTGGATACCAGCTCGAGTTCTGCGCTCTCCACCGGGTCGACCCAGACCGAACGGCCGCGGTCGTCCGTTGCAACTTTCGCCCGTCGAATCAGGCGCACGGTGTTTTTCAGCTCGTCGGTCATCGGGGTTCCCCGCTGTGGTTGCCGTTCGCTGCCAAAGCATTGGCAGTTTTTCCATTAAGGTCAAGGATTTAGCGGTGAATGGAACGCGCGGCGAGAAACCCCGAAATCGCCGCCAAGATCCGAGTTATCGGCAAAAACCCCTGAAAATGAAGGGTTTGCGGCGAAATAAAGCTGAGAAACAGGTCTCAGACGGCACTGGGACGCAGGTCTAGGATACATAACGTTACTCGTTTAACCCGGTGATACACGATGCTGGACATGCTCCTGGCTGTCGTTCTTATCGCGGGCACTGTGACCTACGCCATCCTCGGTGTCCGTATGATTCGCGCTCGACGCGAAGTGGGCAGTGGCCCGCTTGGTGCGTTGTTCTTTGTCATGGGTTTCTGGGTCCTGGGCGGCGCCATTGAGCTGCTGGCCGACGAGTCCTTTTACGTGTTTTCCATCGGTCGCACTGGTCACTTCATCGGTACGGCGCTGCTGCCGCTGGTCGCCCTGGTCACCTTTCGTGAATACACCGGCGTCAAGACCAGTCCGCACCTGATCACCTTGCTGGCGCTGATCCCGTTTGTTTCGGTTGTGTTTGCGGCCACCAACACCTACCACGAATTCATGTGGTACCTGCCAGCCACCAACGCCTACGGCGAGTTTCTGACCCGTCCCACCGAGTGGGGGCCCTGGTTTCTGTTTGTGCACGCGCCGTACAGCTACGCGTTGATCGGTGTCGCGATGGCGATGCTGATCCTGCGCAGCGCGATGGTGCCGCCGGCGTATCGCCGCGGATTGTTTTTGTTGGTGGCGGCCTGCCAGGTGCCGATATTTACAACGCTGGCCTACGACTTCGGTGTCGGGCCCGACACGATCTCCTACGTACCGTTCGCACTGGTCGTGATGCTGCCTTTTTACGCCTGGCTGGTGCTCGGCGAACGGCTCATTGAATTCGCACCACTGGCGTATGAGACCGTGTTCCAGAACATGATGGATCCGGTGGTCGTCATCGACGATGAGGAACGCATCATGGGGTTGAATCACGTCGCCGAGAACATGCTGAATGTCAACGAGTCGGACGCACTGCGTCGTCCGCTTGCCGAGATGTTTGGTCAGGAGGCGACCGGCGTCTTTACCGCTCTTGAGTCCGGACGCCCGCAGAAAATGCTGACCGACACAGGACGCTTCCTGCACGTCCGGGCATCGCCAATCAGCCGCGACGGCTCGACGGCGAGGGGCGCTCGCGTACTGATGTTTCGCGACGTCAGCGATGTTGAGCGAGCACAAAGCGATGTTCGCAAGAGCGAGAAGCTGCTGCGGACGCTGATCGATCATTCGGTAAATGGCATCGTCCGGCTGCGCTGGATGCATACCGGCAGCGACTCGGCCGCGCTGCGCTGTATATTCGCCAACCCCGCTGCCGGCGATTTTCTTGATATCGACAGCGACACGCTGATGTCGATGTCCGCCGAGCAGATCGTACGCCTCGCCTGCAGTGGCATGGAGGCGCGCGACAGTAGCGAGGTGTTGAAAGAGGTCAAGGCGTCACTGGACGGCGGCCGCACGGTCGACCGCGAGGTCATTCATCGCTCGGGTGCTGAGCAACGCTGGCTGCGCATGATTTTTGTGCCCGCGGGCGACGACGTCACGATCACGTTCATCGACTTTACCGACAGCAAGGCTCGCGAGGATCACATGGAGTCGATGGCGTGGACCGATCCGCTGACCGGCGTACTGAATCGTCGCGGATTCGAGCGCGACGCGACCCAGCACCTGACCGACAGTGCAGACGACGCAACCGGCGCGCTGCTGTTTATCGACCTGAATAATTTCAAGCCGGTCAACGACCGCTTTGGGCACGAAGTTGGCGATCAGCTCCTGACGATCGCCGGCCGTCGACTGCAAAAGGCGCTGCGACCGAAAGACATCATCGGCAGACCCGGCGGCGACGAGTTCGTCGCGCTGGTTCCGGATGTTCGCCCGGAGGTTGCGGACCAGCTGGCCTATCGTCTGACCGAGGCCCTTGGCGAGGACTACGTGATCGACGGTCGCAGCCTGAGTTGTGCGGCCAGTATCGGTCTGGCGCTGTACCCGGAGCATGCGAACACGCTGACCGGCCTGATGCGCGAGGCGGACCAGGCCATGTACCGCGCCAAGGCGCGCTGCCGCGATGTGTCCGATGCACCGGCGTCGGATCTGCTCGAGAAAGCGGTCTGAACAACGCTGCAGACGCGCCGCAAGTAATAAACGGCCGCTTATCCGGGTCTGGATTGCGGAACCCCCATTCCAAGGACGATCATGACCGCCATACTCGACAACGCGCGACTCGCGCTGAACCTGACTTTCGCCTCCGTACTGGCACTGAGCCTGGCGTGCAGCGTGACCATCAAGGAAGGGCACGCCGACGTGCCGATTGCCGACACGCCGGAAGACATCAAGCCGCTGGCGGTGGGTGACAATGCCCCGTTTTTCTCGGTCCGCAACGTCAATGGCGACACGGTCGAGTTCGACCCGCAGTCGCTGGAGCGTCCGGCGATCCTGATTACGTTCCGCGGTGGCTGGTGCCCGTACTGCAACCTGCAGCTCTCGGAACTCCGACATGTGCTGCCGGACCTGTCTGCGAGCAACATCGACGTGCTGTTTCTGAGCGGTGATCGACCGGAGCAGCTTGTCGCCTCGCTGCGGCCTGAAACACAGACCGACGTCGAGGAGCTCGATTACACGCTGCTGTCCGACGCGGACGCCGCAGCTGCCATCGCCCTCGGCATTGCGTTCCGGGCAACGGCCACCGGTGAAAAGCTGCGCGCCATCGGCCGGGATATCGACGGCTCGTCGATCGATCGCCACGGGGTGTTGCCGGTACCGGCAATCTTCGCGGTAGGCGCCGACGGTAAGATCGCCTACGCCTACACCAACCCGGACTACAAGGTTCGACTGTCGCCGGAGGAGCTCCTGGCGGTCGCCAAAAACCTCTGACCGGTATGCTAGGCTCTGCCCCTGCATCCACGCAGGGGTATAGCGCATGGTTACCGCGATCGTCCTGATCGAAGCCGAGACCAACCGGATTCCGTCGCTGGCGGAGCAGATCGTCAACATGGACGGCGTCCAGGAGGTGTTTTCCGTGGCCGGCCGTCATGATCTCGTCGCGATCGTCAAGGTGCCGCGCAATGAGGATCTCGCCGATGTCATCAGCGATAAGATGCGCCATCTCGAGGGCATCGTCGCCAGCGAGACGATGATCGCCTTCCGCGCCTACTCCAAGCAGGAGCTTGAGGCCGGATTCGAACTCGGACTGGACTGAGGCCTATGAACACTACACCGGAGAAGGGCAGCGCAAAAGTTGCGCCGAACGTACTGCAACGACTTCTGAATGCGGCGTCCAAGGTCCAGCCTAACGAGGCCCAGGCAACGATTCTGTCGTTTCTCTGGGTCTTCACGGTCATGGCGGCCTACTACATCATTCGCAACGGGCGGGATGCGCTGTCCTCGGACTGGACCGACGTGCAGCTGAGCTGGCTGTGGACGTCGACCTTTGTGTTCAGTGCTATTGCGGTCAGCGTATACGGACTGGTGGTATCCAATGTCCGCTTTCGTGTGTTGCTGCCGACGATTTACGGCCTGTTTGCAGCGACCTTTATCGGCTTCTTTATTGTCGGCACCACGCTCGGTGACAACGACCTGGTTAACCGGACCTTCTACGTCTGGGTCAGCGTCTTCGCCCTGTTCCATCTGTCGGTTTTCTGGACCTTCATGTCCGGCGTATACAACAAGGAGCAGTCGAAACGTCTGTACAGCGTAATCGCCACCGGTGCGATCCTTGGCTCCATAGTCGGACCGGGTTTCGTCTCGCTATTCGGCGAACAGATCGGACCGCTGAACGGCCTGCTGATCGCCTCGATCATGCTGCTCGCGCCGATCGCCATCATGTCTCGGCTCGACACGCTGCGGGAGACCGCGCTGGGCAACCCGGATCCGCAGGCGGACCTGCTGCGCGGTAACAAGCTCGGTGCCAATCCGTTTTCCGGGTTTACCCGTTTCGCCAGCAATCGATACCTGCTGTGGATCGGACTGTTCATCCTGCTGTACGTCACGATGAACACGTTTCTGTACTTCGAGATTCGCAAGGTCTTCGCGGGTATGGAGCGCGCGGCGCGCTATGAGGCGTGGGCGATGATCGACCTCGCCGTAAATTCACTGGCCGCCGTGACGGCGCTGTTTGCGACGGGGCGAATTTCGACGCGCATCGGTGTCTCGGCAACGCTCGCCGTGGTGCCGCTGATTATGCTGGGTGGCTGGGTTGTGGTTGCCATGAGCCCCGTGCTGGCCTCAGTGGTCGGGGTACAGATTGTTCGACGCGCGGGCAACTACGCGGTCACCCGACCGGGACGTGAAATGCTGTTCACGGTGGTCGACAGCGAAACACGCGTGAAATCCAAGCCGGTGATCGACACGGTCGTGTATCGCGGCGGTGATGTCGCGACCGGCTGGTTTTACACGCTTCTGACCACAAAATTTGGCCTCGCGCTCGGCGGTATCGCTATCGTGGGCGCTGTCATCGCGGGTGTGTGGGCTGCGGTGGGTGTCAAGCTCGGTCGGTTGTTCGACGAGCGCCAACGCGACGACCCTCAGGAAGACACGGAATGAGTACCTTACCCACATTCGACACGCCGGAACTGCGTGACCTGGAAACACTGATCCGCGAGCGCCGCACGGTCGGCATGTACCTGCCGACGCCGGTTCCGGACACGCTGATCAAACGGGCGATCGACATCAGCGTCTGGGCGCCCAATCACCACGTCACCGAGCCGTGGCGGTTTTATCTGATGGGCGATACGACCCGAGCGGCCGCGGCTGAGCTGGTGCGCGATATCGTCACCGAGCGCCGCGGCCCCGAGGCGGGCGAGTTCAAGGCCAAGGCCTGGTCGAAGATTCCGGGCATGCTGACGGTGACCTGCCAGCGCTCCCCGGACAGCGAGCTGCGCGAACGCGAAGACTATGCCGCGTGCAGCGCGATGCTGCAGAATTTCGCACTCTACCTGTGGCGTGCGGGACTCGGCACCAAATGGACCACCGGCCCGATAACCCGCGACGCGCGATTCTTCGAGATGATTGGCGCCAACGAAACAGAAGAGTCGGTCGTCGGACTGATTTTTTACGGCTACCCGAAGATCACCCCGGAGCAGCAACGCGCACCACTGGCAGACTTGCTGGTCGAACTGCCGTAGGCGATCGCTTCAGTCTCGAGCAAGGACGTCCGGCGCCGCTTCGCAGCCATCCGGGCAAATCAGTGGACGGGCAATAAACACCGACGTCATCGCGACTGTAACCAGCGCAATAATCAATGTTGCGCTGCGCACCGAGCCGTCGTAAATGAATGCACCCACGATGGCACCCGTCGCACCGGAGACATTGTTGAGCGTGCCGATGATCGATGAGGCGACGCCAGCGATGCGCGGCAGGGGGTCGAGCGCCAGCACCGTGGCGTTGGGCAGCAGGATGCCGACCGACGCCATGAACACACAGACATTCGACCACAGCCACCACAGGGGTGCGGAGTCCGTTGCCGTCATCGCGATGAACTGCGCGCCGGTGATCACCTGCAGCGCGATACCGAGCCCCATGAGCTGCATTACGCGAAAGCGCGCGACCAACAGTCGATTGACCAGCGAGCCGACCAGAATCGAGCCGCCCGCCAGCGCGAAAATTACCCCGTAGGCCGTCAGCGAGTAGCCGTAGGTGTCTGTGATCAGCGCCGAGGAGATCGTGACCACAGACATGAAACCCGCCGGTGCGGCGATGATGATCAACAGCCCGAAGATACTCTGCCGATGCGAGAAAAACTCACGGACGCTGCCGATGAGTTGCGTGACCGGATGGCCACCCGGGTCCGGCGCGTGAGTCTCGTACAGGTTGCCCTTGATCATCATCATCAGGACGATGCCCGATGCGGTGATAAACAGGAACGGTGCCCGCCAGTCAAAAAACTCGATCAGCAGCGCGCCGGCCGTGGGTGCGATCACCGGCGCCGCCGTAAACAGCATTGTCATCAGCGACATCAGTTTCGCCGCTTCCGCACCGCTGGAAATATCCCGGACGATCGCGCGAGACAGCACGATCGAAGATGCTGCACCGAAGCCCTGCAGGAAGCGCGCTGCGAGCATCAGCTCAATGTTGTCGACGACTGATACGATGGCGCCCGCCAGCGTGAACAGCGCCATACCGCAATACAGCACCGGCAGGCGGCCGAGTCGGTCGCTGAGCAGACCCGCCGGTATCTGGCCGCAGGCCATGCCCGCCATGAAGATGCCGATGATCTTCTGCGTGGTGGGAATGTCCGACGACAGGGCGGCGGCCATCGCGGGTACCGCCGGCAGACTCAGGTCGACCGTCAGCGCGGCGGTGGCGGTGAGCATGCCGAGCGTAAGGATGAATAGTCTGGAGTGGGGCATAAACAGCCGACCGAGGCAGGTGCTGCAGCATAGTGTCGACACCGGATCGAGTAAAGCGGCGCAGAGACTGTCGACGTTGATAGCGGGTTCGCTACAATTGCCATTATCTCAAACGTTCAGGGAGGCCGGGCAATGATGCACAGGCTAGTGGTAACCGGGTTTTTGCTGCTCGCATCAGCGGGCGCGCTGGCCACATCGGCGGACAAAATTGATCGTCGGGCTGACGAGGCGATCGAGAACTTCAAGAAAGAAATCAACGGATCCGAAGTATTTCTTGCGCAGGCCGCCGGTTATCTCGTGTTTCCGCGCGTGGTCAAGGCCGGTATCGGCCTCGGCGGCGAATACGGCGAGGGCGCGCTGCGCATCGACGGTCGCACCGTGGACTATTACAGCACGGCGGCCGGTTCTTTCGGCCTGCAGCTTGGCGCGCAGGCCAAGTCGATTATTGTGATCTTCATGACCCAGGAGTCGCTGAGCAAATTCCGCAACAGTGACGGTTGGAAAGTCGGTATCGACGGTTCGGTCGCGCTCATCGATGTCGGCGCCGGTAAGTCCATCGATTCCAACAACGTACGCGACCCGGTGGTCGGTTTTGTATTCGGCTCGAAGGGGCTGATGTACAACCTGACGCTCGAAGGGTCCAAGTTCACCAAGCTCGACAAGCGCTGATGACAGACGAGGCGCCAAAACCCGCGCCGGACACGCCGAAATCGACCGCGCTGAAGGAGCGCGTTAGCCATCTCGGTCGGCGCAGCCGCGAGGAACTGACACGCAAGGGCGGCATACCGGATACCGCGCATGGGGCGTTTCGGACCTGGTCGCGCAAGATATGGGAGCTGCGCGGTGGTGGCGCCTACGCGATGGGTTTTCTCGTTACGTTCTTGTATCTCGAGACGGTCGATATCCTGTTCGACGACGTACCGAAGCTCTATGCGATGCAGAGTTTTGCGTCAGAGATCACGCCGTTCGTAATCGAGTTCCTGATCGACACGCTGCTGAACACGATGTGGGCCTTTATGTGGCCGGTCATCGTCCTGCAGTGGGAGCCGCCTTTCGGCCTGATCGCACTCGTTGCCTTCTTCGTTCTGTTTCCAAAATTCGTGCAGAAACCGCTGGAGCACTGGCTGTACGAGGGCGAGGAACCGCCTCCGATCGAGTCCCGCAAGGCGGAGCGTGCGGAGAAGGAGGCCGCGAAGAAAGCAGCTCGCAAGGCCGCTAAGGCGGAGAAGAAGGCGGAGAAGCAAGCGGCAAAGTAGCCGTCTGTACCGCCGGCTCGGTGATCGCGCGACGCACGTTCGCCCAGATCGCCGCGTCATTCAGCGACACGGTATCCCGTCTGATCGACACGCCGAGCCGCTCCAGCAAATCATCGTAGGACGGGAAGCCCGGCGCGTCCGCATAGCGCCGATACAGTGGCACAAACAAAGGCTCCTCCAAAAGCGCGTCGAGTTGCTCAAACAACTCTTCGGCCTGCCAGACACGTCCGGACGGCAGGCAGCAGCGTTCGAGTCGTCCGAGAACACTGTCCAGCGTCTCCTTGCCACCGCTGCGGCGTCGCAATTCGACGTCGGCTTTCAACGCCACCACAGCGCCGCTCCAGTACATTTTCATCAGTGCGCGTCGGCGGTTACCGCGCGAGGATTCATTCGGCGACAGGCCCGGGCCGGATCGACGACCTCGCTCGAGACCTTCGTAGATTTTCTGCCAGGCGAGTCGCTCGTCGTAGACGCCGGCGCGTGCCAGCAACACATTCTGGTAGTACTGCGCAAACCCCTCGGACACCCAGCGCTGCCGTATCGTGACGTATGGCAGCATCAGGTGGCTGAATTCGTGGGTTGCCGTCCAGTCGCGGTAGAACTCTTCGATCGCCACATGTTCGTTGATAAACAGTTCCACGGCTTCGCCGCCGTCGCGCAGCACCCGTCCGTAGGGCACCGCCTTCTGGCTGCTCCAGCCGGTGTCGCCGATGGGTACGACGATGATTTGCGGTTCGGGCGACGGGAAGCGGCCGTAGGCCTGCAGGATGTTGTCGGCGGTCGAGCCCAGCCAGTCGGCAAACGCTTCCGCGTCGTAGGGATTGCGTGCGCTTAACAGGGCAATGCGCAGTCGCGTATTTCCGGCCGGTCGGGTCAGCAGTGGAAAATCACCGAACACGGTCACGGCGCTGCCGGATCCCGGCGACGATGAGAGCCGAAGGCGACCGTCCGCCGTGGGTGTCCACGGCACGGAGACGTTCATGCCCTCAGGCAGGTCGAAGCCAATGATGATCGATTGTGTGTCCGTCAGCGACGGTCGCCACAGCCAGTGTCGCGGACTGACCAGCACATTGCGCGTCGACAGGACGCTGTTGCGTCGATCATCGGCAGCGGCGGCAGACAAATCCACCGTGTAGCGAAGGCAACGTGTGCCGCCTGAGGGCAGACGAAACTGCCTGCCGCTTGCCCGGATCGGAGTCTGTGATTCGCAGTCAATCGCGGTCTCAAGGTAGCGCAATGCCTCGTAGCTGCGGGCACGGATGGTCGACTGCGGCGTGTCGAAGCGGGCTTCGATCGTCAGGGTGGTCAATTCGCTGTCGACCGACACCGAGTACTCGGCGACGTCGCTGCCGAGCGCAGTGATCGGCAGTGCCAGTACCCAGATGAAAGTTATTCTCAACACGTGCAGGTGTTTCAGTCGGTTTCTGTTCGAGTTCAGCTGTATACGCTTCAGGTGGAAACTGTTTTAGTAAGCGCCTGTGCGAAAGGGTTCCGACCAATCGCACCGGAGCAAACCATCCCCAGGAGACGATCAGTGAGTACACGACGTCAGTTCCTTTCGCTGTCCGTCGTCGCGACGGCCGGTGCCATCCTGCCACCGGCACGAGACGCCGAGGCCCGTGATTTGCCGCAGCTCGCCGAGAGCGAGCCGACCGCGGCCGCAATGCGGTATGTCCACGACGCTAGCACGGTTGACGCCTCGACGCGCCCGAATCCGGCGGCTGAGCAGAATTGCGCGAACTGCGCGCTGATTCAGGGAGCCGACGGTGCGGCCTGGCGCCCGTGCCCGATCTTTCCCGGTCATCTCGTCGCCGAGACCGGCTGGTGCTCCGTATGGGCACCGAGAAGCTGACGGGTTTACACGCTCTCACAGCCCCGAGACGCCGGCCTTGTGCCGGCGTTTTGCGTTGGTGATACTGCAGCGCAGATTTTGAGGAGACGAACGATGTTCGAGCACATGCCGGCGGCACCGGCTGACGCCATCCTGCGTACCATGGTGGAACACCGTGACGACCCCCGGACCGAGAAGATCGATCTCGGTGTCGGCGTGTATCGGACGCCGGAGGGCATGACGCCGGTGCTGGCGTCCGTCAAGGTGGCTGAGCAGACGCTCATCGACTCACAAACCAGCAAGACCTATCTCGGTTCATCGGGCAGTGCCGACTTTAATGCCGCGATGACGCAGCTGACTTACGGCAACGATGATCTCGCCGATCGCCTCGTCACGCTTCAGACCCCCGGTGGTTCCGGGTCACTGCGTGTTGCAGCGGGCGCGATCACCGAAGCCGGCATGAGCCGGACGGTCTGGGTGGGAGAGCCGACCTGGGCCAACCACGTACCGCTGCTCGGCAAAGCGGGTCTCGAGCTGAAGACCGTGCCGTATTACGACCGCGACACGCATTCGCTGCGAGAAGACGACTACCTCGAGGCGCTGAGCCAGGCTGCCGCCGGCGACATCGCGCTGCTGCACGCGTGTTGCCACAACCCGTCCGGCATCGACCCCAGCCCGAGCCAGTGGAAACGTATTGCGGATTTGATTGTCGAGCATGAGCTTGTGCCGATGATCGACATGGCGTACCAGGGATTTGGCGACGGCCTTGACGAGGATGCACTGATCATTCGCGAGCTTGCCGGGCGCGTGCCCGAGATGATCGTCTGCAACTCCTGCTCGAAGAATTTTGGCCTGTACCGTGACCGCGTCGGAGCCCTGTCGATCCTCGTCAGGGATTCAGCGACACGTGAGCGCGTGCAGTCGCAGTGCAACACGATCGTTCGCACCCTGTATTCGATGCCGCCGGATCACGGCGCGGCCGTGGTCAGCATCATCTTAAGCAATGCTGCACTGCGCTCTCAGTGGGAGAACGAGGTAGCCGATATGCGCACCCGAATCAGCGGCATGCGCCATTTGCTGCACGACGCCCTGACTGACAAGGCGCCAGGTCGCGACTTCGGACACCTCGTGCGTGCGCGCGGCATGTTTTGCTTTCTCGGCATCACGCCCGAGCAGGTCGGGCGGCTGAAAAAACACCACGCGGTCTACATGGTGGATTCGAGCCGCATCAACGTCGCCGGTATCAATGCCGACAATGTCGATTACCTCGCGACGTCAATCGCCGCTGTTCTCGACTAGCTCGACCATCAATCGGCTGTCCGGGCCGAGGCCCAGTTGGTCTGCGACGCCGGCATTCACCTCCAGCACGTAGCGCGCGGGTTGCTCGGCGCGCCGGGAGTTCAGCGTTTGCGGCTGGGCGTTCCTCGCGATATTGATCGGTGTGCCGTCCTCGGCAACAAACACGATGTCGAGCGGGATGAAGGTGTTTTTCATCCAGATCGACAGGTTGGCGGATTGCTCGTAGATGAACAGCATGCCGGTGTCCATCGGCAGATCCCTGACGAACATCAGCCCCTGCCTGCGCTGCTCGCTGGTAATCGCGAGGTAAACAGTGAGTCTGAGGCATGCGTTGTCGTCCGAATCGACCAGCAGTACCGTGCGGTCAAAATCAGCGTCCAGATCCGCCGTACCGCCGCTTTGCGCCTGCGCGGCGCCTGAGAACACGAGCAGCAGGATAAGCCAGCGCATCACGAAGCACTCCAGTCGATCAGCCCGGAGAACTCGAGCTCCGGCAATGTCAGCGAGGACGAGCCATTGATCTCCGCCAGCGGACGGATGCAGTACAGCCGCCCGGACGTTAACTCGCGATGCTCATCGAGCGCCGCGATGTCGAGGATATCGATCCAGCAACTGCCTTCTTCGTTGGCGGCGAAAAAGCGTCCGTTGCCTTCCTCGATGATGGTGACGCGGCCATCCATGGACTCGGCGAGTCGCTCGCGGGTGTGTCCGGGCAGCGCCACGATAACCGCCAGCGTGCCCTCACCGTCGGGGTGTGGTCCGGCGAAGCGCAGCCTGGCACCGGCGCCGGCGGGTCGCGGCATACCTTCGCAGCTCAACTGGGCGGACGCCCAGTCGATCGCGCCTTCGATAGCGCCATACAGGCTGCCGGTGAGCTGACAGCCGTCAACGGTTGCGGCGTCGACGGGCTCGACAGCGGGCAGTGGCAACGCACTGCTGGCGGCGTCTCCTGTGTCGGGCTCGGCACCGCAGGCGGCGAGAAGCAGGGCATGCGTTGCGAAAATCAGTCGTATTGGATGCAATGTTTGGCAGCGATATCGGTCACACTGACCAACTTTATGAAATCTGCGGTCATTCTAGGGACTCTGCCGGTCGGCGGCCAGCTGGACAGCAGACGTCCGATCACTAGAATGGCACGCCCCTGCAACACGGAGTCCCCGATGAGCGTCGTCGAACAATTCCAACAACTGGAGGCGCACGCGAGCCGGCTGATCGTTGGCCAGTCGCATCTGATCAACCGCATGCTGATCGCCTTGCTGTGCGACGGCCACCTGCTCGTCGAGGGCGCGCCGGGCCTTGCCAAGACCCGCGCAATCAAAGTGCTCTCCGAGAGCATTGAAGGCGAGTTTCATCGACTGCAGTTCACGCCTGATCTGTTGCCCGCCGACCTGACCGGCACGGACATTTACCGCCCGCAGGAGGGCACTTTTGAGTTTCGCAAGGGGCCGCTGTTTCACAATCTGATCCTTGCCGACGAGATCAATCGCGCGCCGGCCAAAGTGCAGTCGGCGCTGCTCGAGGCGATGGAAGAGCGGCAGATCACCGTCGGCGAGAAATCTTACCCGCTCGATGACCTGTTTCTCGTCATGGCGACCCAAAACCCGATCGAGCAGGAGGGCACTTATCCATTGCCCGAAGCGCAGCTCGACCGCTTCCTGCTGCACGTGCAGGTGAAATACCCGACGCCGGATGACGAACGTCGCATCCTCGTGCTCAACCGTGACGAGGCGAAGTCGCAGGATCGCGACGCATTCCAGCCGCCGGAGCTGTTGTCGGTGGCGTCGATCATGGATGCCCGCCAGCAGATTCTCAGATTGCACCTGTCAGAAGAGCTCGAGAACTACATCGTCAATATCGTCATCGCCACGCGCGACGCGGCGAGCGTCGATTCGAGCCTCGATGGCCAGATTCTGTACGGCGCCAGCCCGCGTGCCAGCATCGGCATAGACCGGGCGGCACGCGCGCACGCCTGGCTGAGCGGTCGCGACTACGTCGGGCCGGAGGATATCCAGGCCGTCGCCTTCGACGTGCTGCGGCATCGTCTGGTGCTGAGCTTCGAGGCCGAGGCTGACGGTGTCGACGCCAATTCGGTGATCGAACGCATCCTGGACGGAGTCGGAGTGCCTTAGTGATCCGGCTGGACCACATGCCGGAAAATGCCTCACCGGTCAGTGTCAGCCAGAGTGGTTTGATTCGACTGAACGGGCCGGCGCGAGCGATCGCGCTCGACGTCGTGCGCGTGAATTCACTGCAGACCGGCGCCTATGTGTCGCACTTTCGCGGCCGCGGCATGGAGTTCGATGAATCCCGTCCTTACCAACCCGGCGATGATCCGCGCAGCATCGACTGGCGGGTCACCGCCCGCAGTACCGAGGCGTACACCAAGCTGTTTCGCGAGGAACGCGAGCGGCCCGTGCTGGTTGTCGTCGACCTGCGCGCCGTCATGCATTTCGCCACGCGCGGTTGCTTCAAGTCTGTCAATGCTTGTCGTGCCGCTGCGCTGATTGCCTGGGCCGCACATCATCGCGGTGATCGACTCGGCGGGCTGGTGTTCGGCGATTTCGAGCACCATGAACTGAAGCCGCGTCTCGGTCGGCAGGCTGCATTGCGCTTCGTGCACCAGCTCGCCGAACACAAGGGCTGGACGTCGGGGCCCGCCAGTGCTGAAGATTCACGGCAGGGTTTTTCGCGGGCCATGGCGGCCCTGCGGCGGATCGCAAGGCCAGGCAGCCTCGTTGTCGTGTTCAGTGATTTCTCCGGGCTGGATCGCACATCGCAGTCCTATTTGTCCGGTGTCGCGCGACACAACGAAATGCTGGCCGTCAACATCAGTGACCCAATCGAGCGCGAGTTGCCACCGCCGGGGCGCTACCGCTTGCTCAGCGAAGACCAGGAGCTGTCGATCGACACCAAGGCGGGTGCGGCCCGCTCGGACTACGCCAATGCCTACGAGGCGCGCTGTCACGAACTCGACGTGTTCTGTCAGCGCTACGGCATCCACCTGATGCCGCTGTCGACCGAGGACGACCCGGTCAGCGCGCTGCAAACGGCGCTTGGCCGCAGGACACATGGATGAATCCGGCCGATATTCCGATTCGTGACCTGCACCTGCCGCCCGAGATCGGCTGGTGGCCGCTGGCGCCCGGCTGGTGGGTGTTGCTCGCCATAGCCGTCATCCTCGTGGCCCTCGCGCTGCGCGCGCTGCGACGTCGCCTGTCCGTGAGTCGCGCCCGGCGATTCGCACTGCGCCAGCTCGAGCAGGCCAAAGTGGAGTACCAGACACACGGCAACCTCGTCATGCTCGGCACCACCTTGTCCGAACTGCTGCGGCGCACAATGCTCGCCTACGCACCGCGCGCCGAGGTGGCCGGTTTGTCCGGCGATGCGTGGGCCGCGTGGCTGGATCGTGGCCTGCCGCAGCCGTTGTTCTCGAAAGGTGAGGGCCGGGCGATGCTGGAGCTGCCGTATCGCAACCCGAAGGCAAACACGTCCGACGTCAATGTTGAGGCGATGCTCGCCGCCGTGCAGATTCGGTTGCGCACGCCGCTGGAGGTCGACTCGTGATTAGCTTTGCCTGGCCGTGGGTGCTGCTCGCCTTGCCGCTGCCGTTTCTGATCAGGCGCCTGATGTCCGAAGCGGATGTCGCTGACGAGGCCGGTCTCAAGGTGCCGGCTCTGTCTCAATTCGACGTGCTGCGGGATCGCGCTGCACGCGAGCAGCTGTTGGACTGGCGGGCATGGGTGGCGATGCTGGCCTGGATTCTGCTGGTCGTCGCGGCTGCAAGGCCGGAACGTGTCGGCGACGAACTCGACGTGCCGGTGTCCGGCCGCAACCTGATGCTGGCAGTGGACCTGTCGGGCAGCATGGACCAGAAGGACTTCAAACTGGGCAACCGCAATGTCGACCGACTGACCGCGACCAAGGCGGTGGCCAGTGATTTTATCTCGCGTCGCGAGGGTGATCGAATCGGCCTGATCCTGTTCGGCGAGCGCGCCTACCTGCAAGTTCCGCTGACGCTGGACCGCGAGACGGTGAAGATACTGCTGCTGGAAGCGTTCATCGGGCTTGCCGGTGAAAAGACGGCCATCGGTGACGCGATCACGCTCGCCGTCAAACGCATCTATGATCAGGAAGCGGACGCCGATGAGCAGGTGCTGGTGCTGTTGACCGACGGTGCCAATACCGCGGGCGAGATCGAACCGCTAAAGGCGGCGGAACTCGCGTCGCAGATCGGCTTGCGCATCTACACCATCGGTATCGGCGCGGACGCCATGACCATCAATACCCTGACTGGCCGTCGCACCAGCGTTAATCCGTCGGCCGATCTCGATGAAGAGACGCTGACCGCGATCGCCGACATGACCGGCGGTCGATACTTCCGCGCCACCGATACTGCGACGCTGCAGGATATCTACCGACTGGTCGACGAGCTCGAGCCGGTGGAAGAGCCGGAGTCCGGCTTCCGTCCGGTCAAATCGATGTACTACTGGCCGCTGGGCGCAGCGCTCGCGCTGGCGGCATTGCTGGCCGCGACCTCGCTGCTGACGAGTTTCCTGGCTGGCCGACGAGGAGTGCGTTCGCATGCCTGACACGCTGCATTTCATTCGGCCCGAGTGGCTGTGGGGTGTTCCCGCCGTGATCCTTGCGGCCGTTCTGCTGGCTCGCCGCAGTCTGAAAGAAGGCAGCTGGCGAAACATCATCGACCCGGCACTGGCACCGCACGTGTTGTCCGGCTCGGCGCGGCAGGCGTCGTCGACACCGTGGTGGCTGGTCGCCTGTGCCGGCGGCCTCGCTTGCGTGGCGTTGGCCGGCCCGGCGTTCGAACGGCTGGAGCAGCCGGTGTTTCGGTCCGACCAGGCGATGGTGGTCGCGGTCGATATGTCGTTTTCGATGGACGCGCAGGACGTTGCACCGAGTCGTCTGCTGCGCGCACGTCTGAAGATTCTGGACCTGCTGGAACGTCGCGCCACGGGCCAGACCGCGCTCGTCGTGTACTCGGCGAATGCCTTTACCGTGACGCCTTTGACCAACGACACCGACACAATCACCGCATTGGTCAACAGTCTGTCGACCGACATCATGCCGAGCCGCGGCAGCTACCCGAAGTCGGCCATCGACAAGGGCCGCCAGCTGCTCGAACAGGCCGGGGTCGGCTACGGTGAAGTTCTGTTGATGACCGACGGCGGCATTTCGCCGACCGCCGAACGGGCCGCCCGCGATTTGCGCGATGCGGGCTTCTCGTTGTCCGTACTGGGCGTCGGCACGCGCGAGGGCGCACCGATTCCGCGAGCCGGCGGTGGCTTTATCACCGATCGCAGCGGCAATATCGTCGTGCCCAAACTCGATGAAGAGGGACTGCAGGAGCTTGCTGACCTGGGTGGCGGTCGCTACGCGCGCCTGTCATCCGACAATCGTGATCTCGACTACATCCTCGCGGGCGAGGTCATAGCGCAGGGGTCTGAATCGGATGGTTCACTGGCCACTGACCAGTGGCGTGAAGAGGGGCCGTGGCTGGTCCTGTTGCTGTTGCCGCTCGCCGCACTCGCCTTCCGACGCGGCTGGGTCCTGTTGCTTCTTGTGTTTGTTGTGCCGCTTCCGACACCGGCGCATGCCTCGCCGTGGGACGATCTGTGGCTGACCAAGGATCAACAGGCGCGCCGTGCGCTGGCTGATGGCGATGCCGCAACCGCGGCCGAACTGTTCACCGACCCTGACTGGCAGGCGGTCGCCAACTACCGCCGCGAAGCGTTTGAGCAAAGCGCGGGTCAGTTCTCGAGCGAGGAGGACGCTCGCAACCTGTATAACTTCGGCAACGCAATGACTCGTCTCGGCCAGTTCGAGTCCGCCATCCAGGCGTACGAACGCGCGCTGGAACTGAATCCGGATGACGAAGACGCCGCCTACAACCGCGACCTCGTGAAAGAGCTGCTCGAGCAGCAGCAACAGCAGGAACAGGAGCAGCAGCCGGAGCAGGGCGAGGGCGAAGGTGAGCAGTCCGAAAGCGAGCAGGGCGAGCAAAACGAACAGGAAGGCGAGCAAAACGCGTCCGACCAGGGAGACTCCAGCGAGTCGCAGGGAAACGATGAACCCGGTGACGACGAGGACATGCAGGCCATGCAGGAGGAGCTGCAGCGTGCGGCCGAAGAACAGCAGGAACAGCAAATGACACCCGCCGAACTCGCCGAGATGCGCCGGGCACAGGAGCAGGAACAGGCGATGGAACAATGGCTGCGACGCATCCCGAATGACCCGGGCGGGCTGCTGCGGCGCAAGTTCCGCTATCAGTATTCACGCATGGGCGAAGACCAGGACGGCAACAGCCTGTGGCCAGACGACGAGGTGCAACCGTGGTAACGGCAGGCAAGCGATTCTTTCTACTCATCGCAGGCTGGCTGCTCAGCTCGCTGGCACTGGCGGACGTCGAGACCAGCGTCGATCGCAACCGCGTTGAGCTCAACGAGTCATTCACGCTCACGCTGTCGGTCGATACCAACAGCAGCAGCGCGCCGGATGTGAGCGCGCTGGAGCCCGACTTTTTCGTCGGACCCAGCCGCGAGATGTCGAACACCAGCATCGTCAACGGCCAGATCAAGCGCAGTCGTTCATGGTCCTGGCAACTCATGGCGAAACGCGCCGGCGAGCTCACCATTCCGGCAATCACCGTCGGCACCGAATCGTCCGCGCCGCTGCTGATCACCGTGGTCGAACCGACCTACGAGCCGCCGGGTGAGGCCGATGTGTTTATCACTGCCGAGGTCGACACAGGCGAGACCTACGTGCAGGCGCAGGTGTTGTATCGCATCAAAACCTACCGCGCGGTGGCGACCCGTCAGCCAACTCTGCGTGATCCGACATTCGATGGCGCTGAGGTGTTGATCGAAGGAGTGGGCGAGAGCAACTATGACGCCGTGCTCGGCGGCAAGGCCTACAGTGTGAACGAGCGTGTGTTTGCGCTGTTTCCGCAGGAGAGCGGCGAGATCAACATCTCGCCGGCGCGCTTCGAAGCGCGCGTCCTGCGCGACGGCCGCATCACCGGTCGCAAGGTGTTCACGTCGCAGTCACAGACGATCACGGTCAAGCCGGTTCCGGCGCCGCCGGCGGAGTTCGCCAATGCTGCGTGGTTGCCGGCGCAGGACGTCACGCTGTCGGAGAACTGGTCGGAGGTGCCTGAAGAGATGGTCGCCGGTGAGCCGGTGACGCGCAGCATCACGATCACGGCGCTGGGACAGCTCGAAACGCAGATTCCGGTTATCGAGCCGCCGGAATCCGACAGCGTCAATGTGTATGCCGACAAACCGGAGCTCAGTCGTGACATCGAGTCGACGGGCATACGCGGTGTTCGCGAGGACCAGTACGCATTGATCGGCGTCGACGCCGGCAATGTCACGCTGCCGGATCTCGAATTGCCGTGGTTCAATCTCGCCACGGAAAGCTGGGAGGTCGCGCGCCTGCCGGGACGTTCGTTCGTCGTGCTGCCCGCCGATGATGCCTTCGCGCCGCCACCGGTGCCGGAGGCTGAGGTTGCCCCGCTTTCGACTGTGGACGTTGTCGAGTCGCCGTTCTGGCGCCGCATTGCACAGTTCCTGGGGGCTGCATGGCTGTTGACCGTTCTGGCCTGGTGGTGGTCGTCACGCCCGACGCGGGATCAGAAAGCGCCTGAGCCGCCGCCGATCTACAAGCAGCAGTCGGCCATATTAAAAACCGCACGCAGCGCCGCCAGGTCCGCCGACGCGGCCGGGGTGAAATCTGCGCTGCTGGAATGGGCGCAGCTTGAGTGGCCTGAGCGAGCGCCGCGCAGTATTGGCGACATCGCCTCGCGCGTGCATGAGCCGCTGGCGTCCGAGCTGAATGCACTGTCTCGCAGCCGCTACGCGGCCGATGCAACGGCCTGGGACGGAAATGCGCTGGCGAAGGCGCTGCGCGGCATCCGCGTCATCAAGCCGGAGTCCGGTCGCGGCGACGGAGAACTGTTGCCGCCGTTGATGCCCGGCTAGCCCCGCCCGCTACCAGTGGCCGGTATTCTCCATGCTCGCCCAGGGCTCCTGCGGCGGCAGCGCATCGCCTTCCTGCAACAGCTCCACCGAGATGTTGTCCGGTGAGCGGACAAAGGCCATGTGACCGTCGCGCGGCGGTCGATTGATCGTAACGCCGGCATCCATCAGGCGTTGGCAGGACGCGTAGATGTTCTCGACACGGTAAGCGAGGTGGCCGAAATTCCGACCTTCACCGTAGGCCTCGGGGTCCCAGTTGTAGGTGAGTTCGACCTGCGCCGACTCGTCGCCGGGTGCGGCGAGGAACACCAGTGTAAAGCGGCCCTTTTCGCTCTCGTAACGTTTCAATTCGACGAGGCCGAGCGCGTCGCAGTAGAACGCCAGTGAGGCATCGATGTCCGATACCCGGACCATCGTGTGCAAATATTTCATCCGTATGTCCCGGTCGATTTGCAGTGAAAAAGCGTCGACAATAGTCAGCCTTTCTCAGCCGCCGGGCAAGCCATGCGCCACATTCAGGCGATCACCATCGATCTCGACGACACGCTGTGGGCGATCGGCCCGGTGATCCGGCGTGCCGAGACGGAGCTGCGTGAGTGGCTGGCCACGCACGTACCCGCCGTCACCGACAAGCATCCGCCGGAGTCGATTGCGCGTATTCGAAAGCGCGTTGTGAAGGAGCATCCGGAGCTGTCGCACGATCTCACCTTCATCCGACGCGAAGTCCTCGCTCGCATGGGGCACGGTGCGGGTGTGGGCGACGGTTTCGTCGACGACGCGTTCGAGGTTTTTGATGCCGCGAGAAACACCGTGGAGCTGTTTCCGGAGGCGGCCGATGCGCTCGACATCCTCGCGAGGCGCTACCCGTTGGTTGCTGTCACCAATGGCAACGCACAACTCTCGCGTATCGGCATCGATCACTGGTTTGTGGCTTTGGTATCGGCGCGTGATGTGGGTCAGGCGAAACCGCACCCGTCGATGTTCGATGCCGCGCTGCGCGCTGCGGGTGAGTCCGCGGCCGCAACGCTGCACGTCGGTGACCATCCCGAACACGATGTCCACGGCGCAAAACAGGCCGGACTGCATGCGGTCTGGCTGAATCGCAACGATGCGGACTACCCGCCGAAGTGGCAGTCGCCTGATCACACGGTGCGCGACCTGGCGGAGTTGGTCGCATTGCTGTCGGCTGATCGATGAGCCGCCCGCTGATTGTCTACATTCCCGGTCTGCTGCCGAAGCCGCAGCCGGAGATTCATCGCGAGGCGCTGTATCGCTGTCTGCGACACGGGCTCAAACACGTCGCGCCGGACTGCCTGCCGGCGCTGGATGACGAGAGCTTCGAACTGGTGCCGTGGACCTGGGGGTTCTACCAGCAGCACCGCGACTTTGCGCTGGATGCACCGTCGGTCGACGCGATGCTGACATTCACTGAGGCACCGACGGCGGCGCGCCGTGAAGTGCGCTCGCTCGGTACACGGCTCGATCGGGCGATTCGACGACTGCTGAACCCGTTTCCCGCACTCGTACCGTATCTCGCCGATGAACGTGCGCGCATTCACATTGCGGACCTCGGCCGATACCAGACCAACCTGGACGGGGAGGCGGGTCGTGTCCGCGCGATGCTGCGCGACGTACTGGTCATCGCATTCGAGCACAAGCGACCGACGCTGCTGCTTGCGCACAGTCTTGGTTCGGTGATCGCCTGGGACACGCTGTGGGATCTGAGTCGCGTCGAGCACCACCCGTTGCGTCTCGACACGCTGTTTACGATGGGCAGCCCGCTCGGTCAGTATCTCGTCCGGCGGGCGATACACGGGTACGGTCTGAGCGCGCCGGAATGCTATCCGGACAATATTCGGCGTTGGTGGAATGCCTCGGCGGAAGGCGACAAAACCGCCGCTATCGATCGCTTGCAGCCTCGATACGCCGGCATGCGGGCGCTGCTCGAAGAGCAGACCGACCTGCGGGTGTGCAACTGGTTCCGCCTCGACGGCGTATTAAACCCGCACGCCGAGTACGGCTACCTCGCCAACGGCGACGTCGCTCGCCAGGTGGCGAACTGGCTGAAACGGGTCGCCTAGGTTGCCTCGAGGTCGGGCTTGATGACCACATCGATGCGACGGTTCTTGGTCCGGCCGGCTTCCGTCTCATTGCTCGCGACCGGACGCGTTTCACCGTAGCCGGTCGCTATCAGGCGGAAGTCCTGGATGCGCATTGCGTTGATCATGTACTGCTTCACGGACTCGGCGCGTTCCTGTGACAGCGTCTGGTTAAAGTCGTCGCCGCCGTAGGCATCGGTGTGGCCTTCAATGATGAGCTCACTGTTCGGGAATACGTCGATCGCCTTCTCAACCTTGGCGAGCAGATCAAAGTTCGCCGGCTGAATAGCGGACTGACCACTGGCGAAGCTCAGGCCGACGAGGCGCAGGATCACCGTGTTGCCCTGCCGGAAGACGCGAGCCTCGTCCTGCGTAAACATTTTCTCAACCCGCTCAAACTGCTCTTTGACCCGAGCCTGTGCTTCGAGACGCTGAATCAGCGCCGCGCGTTCGGCGGTGGCGCCGCCGAGACGTTCGTCCAGCGCCGCGAGTTCGTCTTCCATATCGGCGATGCGGACTTCGTTTTCCTGCTTTTCCTGTTCCAGTCGCTGCAGGTTGTTGCGCATCGTCTCAACGTAGCCCACCAGCTCGCCGGACAGACGCTCCGGCCCGTCCTGCATATCGGGTATGACGTCAGCGGCGTCGGCGATCGAGCGCATCGGCGCTTCCCAGCTCAGGATCAGCTCTTCAACCGATAGGTCACGGTCGCGCACCTTGCGAGCGAGTTCCGAGACGTAGAAGGCGTGCTTGGCTTCGTAGTTCGCCTGCTTCGCAAGGTTGCGAGGCAGGTCGGTGTCATAGCGATTTTCGTTCAGTTCGCGTTCGGCATTGGCGAGCAACTGCTTGGCGCGCTCCAGCGTCATCGGCGCATAGCGGCCGACGCGGGCACGGTCGGCATCATCGAGCAGCTTGCGTGTCTCAGTCAGATACTGGGCCTTGATCGCGACCAGTTCGGCGTCGCGATACAGCGTGGTGGCTTCGATGTCCTTGCGTTGCGCGTTTTTCAGATCGCCGCGCTCCAGCGCGCGGATCGCACTCGCAAAGTCGCGCTGCGCATCCTCCCAGATGTCCGGCGCGAGCTCGGGCGCCCGCGCATTGGCGGCGTCCTGTCGACTCTTCAAAACCTGTGACAGCGCTGTCTTCGCAAGCGTCGCCGCTTCTGTTGCTGCGCGGAAATAGCGCGTGGCGTCGCCGGCGTTCGAACGCACTGTTTCGATGTTGCGGCCGCGACGCAGGGCGTTTTCCGCGTCCTCATACTCCTGCATCGCACGCGAGAAGTTGCGCGGGCTCAGCAACGAGGCGTCGGCTTCCTCGGCTGCCGCTTTAGCGGCATCGGCGTCTTTGAAAAAGGTGTCGCGCAGCTGGTCCTGGGCAACAACCGGGGCAGACAGCGCTGCGAGCAGCAGCACGAGGCAAATTCTTTGAATCATCTTCAACACGTTCCTGACAAGGTGTTCGGCGGAGTTTACTGAGCAGCCGGGCTGGAAACCGGGCTTTTCGCACAGATTTGTCGAGGAATTTAACAGTTTCTGGCGAATCCGCGAAAAATCGCGGTTTTTCTCAAACGGACTCAAGAAATGCCAATGGAAGCCGCTACTTACAAACTTGAGGCTGACGGAATGTCACGCTGACGACGAATTATCGTTTTGTGCGATGCCTCACAGTCCCCGTAGCTGCCAATCGGTACTGTTTTAACCATGTCTGCAAAGTACTACACACAGTTCATCCTGACCGATGCGCAGTATCGTGGCGGTAATGAGTTTAGCGGTGTCGTTGAGCTCAATCATCCGATGGACAACGACTCCGATAACCGCGATATCGAGGCCGTACTTGCACGTAATTTCGACCTTCACCAGAGCGCGGTCAAACTGGTGAGCTGGTCAAGACTGCATTAGTTTTTCTGGCGACCCGCTAATCTGGACGCATATTTCCCCCTGACTCTCCCGGCTACGGCCGGGATTTTTTTGTCCGCATGAAACTTTCTGGTTGCCTTCTCGCCGCTGTCGGTTTGTGGGAAAATGCGCAGCCCTAGTCCTCTTCTGCATAGCCAATGAGCGCATCCGACAATAAATTCCGCGGGATTCCGATTGTTCAGAGCGGTGCCAAGTACCAGACCGACGAGGGCTTCTCGGCGATCAAGAACGGCGTCAAACAAAAGCGCGACACGACACCGGTACCGCGTGGCGACAAGCCGAAATGGCTGCGCGCGAGGATGCCGAGTGGCAAGGGCTTCTCGAAGACCAAGAACATCGTCCACGAGCACCGTCTCAGTACCGTGTGCGAGGAATCGATGTGCCCGAACATCGGTGAGTGCTGGAATGCCGGCACCGCGACCATCATGGTGCTCGGTTCAGTCTGCACACGCGCTTGCCGCTTCTGCGCGGTGGACACCGGCAACCCTCGCGGCTGGCTGGATGCCGAGGAGCCATACAACACCGGCCGGGCTGTTGCCCTGATGGGTCTGCAGTATGTCGTCATCACCTCCGTCGACCGTGACGATCTCGACGACGGCGGTGCTGCGCATTACGCCGAATGCGTCCGTGAGATCAAACGGCAGAATCCGTCGACGGCTGTCGAGGCCCTGACGCCGGATTTTGGTGGCATACAGCGACACGTTGAGACCGTCGTTGATTCCGGGCTCGAGGTGTTCGCTCAGAATGTAGAGACGGTCGAACGCCTGACGCACCCGGTGCGCGACCCGCGCGCCGGCTACCGCCGCACGCTCGACGTGCTGGCACACGCCAAGCAGCATCGCCCCGATGTCCTGACCAAAACCAGCCTGATGCTTGGCCTTGGCGAGAAAGACCCCGAAGTCATTGCCGCGATGGACGATATGCGAGCCGCCGGGGTTGATATCCTGACCCTCGGACAATACCTCCGTCCTACACCCAACCACCTGCCCGTCGAACGCTACGTCACGCCGGACGAATTTGCCGCGCTGCGCGCCGAAGGCATCGAAAAGGGGTTCCTCGAGGTTGTTGCCGGGCCGATGGTTCGCTCCAGCTACCGGGCGGAGCAGGTGCTGGCGAAAAACAACGTGGGGCTGGACGTCGTAAACGCCTGAGCCTCCCGGCGAGATCCGACATGATTGAATTTCTGGCCGATTACGGCCTTTTCCTGCTGAAGACGGCGACGCTGGTCGCCGCCATCGTGATTGTTATTGGCACGGCCACCGCCGCGTCGAAACGCGGTGGCGGCAATGAGCTCGTGGTTGAACACCTGAACAAGAAGTACCGCAAGATCGCGGACGCTCTGCGCAAGGTTATCCTGCCGAAGGAGGCGCTGAAAAAGCACCTGAAGGCGGAGAAGCAAAAGGCCAAGGACGATGCGAAAGACGACACGCGCCCGCGGACGTTTGTCATCGATTTCAAGGGTGACCTGAAAGCGAGTGCGGTGCCCTCGTTGCGTGAGGAGGTATCCGCCATTCTGGAAGTTGTACGTGACGGTGACCAGGTAGTCGTGTCGCTCGAAAACTACGGCGGTGTCGTGCACGAGCACGGGCTGGCGGCCTCGCAACTGGTCCGCATTCGGGAACGTGGCATTCCTCTGACCGTGTGCGTGGACAAGGTGGCTGCCAGCGGCGGCTACCTGATGGCCTGTGTCGCGGATCGCATCGTCGCTGCGCCGTTCGCGATACTCGGTTCGATCGGCGTACTGGCACAGATTCCCAACTTCAATCGCCTGCTCGACAGCAACGGCGTCGACTTCGAGCAGATCACCGCCGGTGAGTACAAGCGAACGGTCACGATGTTTGGCAAGAATACCGACGAGGATCGGGCAAAACTGAAAGAAGAGCTCGAAGACGTGCATCGCCTGTTCAAGGACGCGGTGTCGAAGTACCGTCCGGCATTGGACATCGAAAAGGTCGCGACCGGGGAGCACTGGTACGGTACCCGTGCCATCGATCTCGGCCTGGCCGACGAGCTGAAGACCAGCGATGAGTTGCTGGCCGGCGAAGCGGTGGAACGCGACCTGTACCGGGTCAGCTTCAAGATCCGCCAGCCGCTGCAAAAGCGCATCGCACAGGGCGTTGACAGTACGCTGGAGCGGCTGGCGTCATCGCGCTGGCGTGAGCACTTCGAGTCGCGCCTGCCGCGATAGACGGGAACGCAGCAGCGGTCTGCGTGTCCAAGCAGGGTATACTGGATCCCCAAGATCGCGAGGATTGCGCATGACGCTTCGAACCATTAAAGGCCTGGCCGCGGCGCTGGTCAGCGTGCTGGTCCTGACTGCCTGTTCAACGTCACCGACCGGGCGGTCGCAGCTCATTCTGCGTTCCGACGATGAAATAGCGGCCCAGGCGGCCCAGCAGTTTGCTGCGATGAAGGCCTCGACACCGCTGATGACCGATCGCGCGACGATCGATTACATCGCCTGCGTCGCTAATGCGGTGGTCAACAGCCTCGAGCCGCCGATGTCCGACATTTCCTGGGAGATGGCAATTTTCGACGTCGACTCCGTCAATGCTTTCGCGATGCCGGGCGGCAAGATCGGTGTTTTCAAGGGCATCCTGCGCGCTGCGCAGAACCAGGATCAGCTCGCCGCGGTCATCGGCCACGAAATCGCACACGTGACCGCGCGTCACGCGAACGAACGCGCCTCGCGCGTACCGCTGACCGGCGTCGGTGTGCAGATCGCGGCCGTGGTGCTCGGCGGCGGCAACCAGGGCGCGACGTACACCGCGTACGAAACCCTCAAAGCCGGCGAGGCGCTGGGCCTGACACTGCCGTTCAACCGCGGCCAGGAAAGTGAAGCCGACGTTATCGGGCTCGACTACATGGCCAGCGCCGGCTTCGATCCTCGTCAGTCGGTGCCGCTGTGGCAGAACATGGCCAAGGAGGCCGGCGGGGCTCCCGCCGAGTTCCTGTCCACCCACCCGTCCAGCGATCGACGTATCTCGCAGCTTGTCAGTCGATTCGGTGCAACGCTGCCGATGTACAACGACGCGCAGGCGCGCGGTCTGCAGCCGAACTGCCAGCCGCCGGCGGTGATTCCCGGCCTGGAAGAAAAAGAAGAGAAGTAGTGTCCGACTGGCTCGACCTGATGCTTGACGAGATTCAGCGCAAACGTCAGGAACGAGAGGCTGCGGCCGAGGAACAGGCGCGGCGAAACAGCCCGCCTGAGACGCCGGACGAATCCGTCGAGGATCAGTCGAAATAGCTCAGGAAATCGTCGGGGCAGCCTGACACATCGGCCGGCCGGCGGGTGTCGACCGGCAACGGCTTCGAATTATAGGTATTCCAGAACAGGGCGCGCCGCTCCGGCTGCAACTGCCGGTCCTCAAGCAGGCCGCGAAATGCCTTGCCGGTGTAGGTCGGCTCCAGCGCCAGCTCCAGTTGCTCCGCGGCGATCGCGACAGCTTCATCGGTGGGCGGATTCGTCTTCGCGTAGCCCGCACCGAAAAACTCCGAGCGGAAGCTCACCCGGTCAGCGGATCCCAGGTCGTCGGGCAGCGCGGCCCCGTTGTCGCGCAGCAACGTCTCTGTCTCGTTGATCAGTCGGCTCAGTCCGTCGGGGTTTGCCGTGGCCGGGTCGGTTACACGCACCGCCTCGACCGTCGTAGACAACTCGCCTAACGCCAGACCGATCGCGAGGCCGGCGACGGTTCCCATCGTGCCCATCGCGACGTAAATGACGTCAGGCTCCTCGAGCTCACCGCGTCGCACCTGGGCCTCGAGCTCCAGCGCAGCATCCACAAAACCGAGCGTGCCCAGAGGCGACGTGCCGCCCAGCGGCACGACATACGTCGGTGGACCGTCCCTCAGATGCTCGCGGACGATATTGGCCCGCGCCTCGGTGTCACCGCCCCAGCGCACCAGTTCGGTACCGATTTCGAGATGACGATTCAGCGCGCGTCCGGTCGCTGGCGTGCGAGTCTGGTGCGCAAGAAAGGCGAGACACTGAAAGCCCTCGCGTTTGGCAAACAACGACGTCGCCATCGCGTGGTTCGACGCCACCGAGCCAAACGTTGCGATGCGCGTCGCCCCTTCGTCGCGTGCGCGTTGCAGCAGGTATTCGAGCTTGCGCACCTTGTTGCCGCCGTAATACGACGAGGTCAGATTGTCGCACTTGATGCTGATCGGCATGGTCAGTCCGTGCGCCTGCAGTGACAGTGTCCTGACCGGCGTCGGCAGCTCCGCCAAAGGCATGCGCGGCAGCCTGTCGGCGAGGGCGGGGCACCTGACTTCCAGAGCATTGCGCATGCCCACAGAGTACATGAGGCTGCTCGGTTCGCGGTACTATAGCCGCATGACGGACGCGCTCGACCACGGGATCACGGTCACCGAGATCGCGTCGATGGAACAACCCATCGACGTCAATGTAGAGACGGCGACCGCTTTTGTCGGTCGCAGCCTGCGCGGTCCACTGGATACCCCGATCACCGTAACGAGCTTCGGCGATTTTCGCCGGCGTTTCGGTGGCGACTGGGTACGCAGCGGTATGTCGTCCGCCGTTCGCCAGTACTTCGATCACGGCGGCAAGCACCTGACGGTCGTGCGTGTCGCTAACGCGGCACGCGGCGCGTTGCTGGTGTTACCGGCCTCCGGTTCCGGTCTGGTGCTGCGCGCCGTCGAACCGGGCTCCACCGAGAAGTTGCGTGCCGCCGTCGACTACGACGGACTCGACGACGTCGGGCGTTTCAACCTGGTGTTGCAAAGAGTGGATCCGGAATCCGGCGTGCTGCTCGACCAGGAACTGCACCGCAACGTCAGTTTTACGGAGGGCTCTAACCGTTTCGTTGCCGATGTGCTCAGTACCTCGACACTGGCTCGCGTCGAGCACCCGTTCCCGACTCATCGCCCGGAGTCCACCGGCACGAGCTATATCGACGCCGTGCAGGACGGTAGCGACGGTAACGAACTGTCGGACTACGACGTGGTTGGTTCACGACGAGACGGCACCGGGCTGTTTGCACTGAACGGGATTGATCGTTTTGACCTGCTGTACCTGCCGTCGATCGGTCGTCGACAGCAGGTAGGGCCGACCGCCTTGTTGGCCGCCGAGTTGTATTGCCGCGAACGCGCTGCAACCCTGATCGTGGACCCCGACCGTGACTGGCAGGATGTGGATGACGCCGTGCACGGCATGCGCGAGCGTGGATTTGCCAGCTCCAACATGCTCGGTTATTTCCCGCGACTGACGATGCGCGGCGAGACGGCCGCACGGGATGCCGGCGGCGTGATTGCCGGGCTGCTGAGCCGGCTCGATCGGGATCACGGCACCTGGCACGACGCTGAAGAGGTGACGATGCATCGCCGTCTGCAGCCGGCCATCGCCTTGTGCGACGACGAGCAGCTCGCCTTGTCCCGGGCGGGCCTGAACGCGATCGTCAAGACCGCGGCATCACAGTCCGTGCTGCGCGGCGACCGCACCATGGGTCGCGGCAACGAGTCACATACCCTGTATGCACGTCTGTCCACGCGCCGTACACTGCTGCGCATCGTCAACAGCATCGACCGCGCGACACGCTGGGCCGTGTTCGAGCCGCCAAATGCGACGCTGGTCGAGCAGGTTCGCGGTCAGCTTGCCGCCTTTCTGTCCTGCCTGGCCGACCTTGAAGCCTTCGACGTCGATGATTTCAGTATCGAATGCTCGGCGCTCGCGACCAGCGACACGTCCGGACTGTCCATCGACATCGGCTTTACGCCGCGTGGCGCAGGCACGCCGGTGTTCCTGACCCTGCAGCAGTCCGTCGACGGCATGCGCGTTGTCGATACGGCTTTTGCGAGGCACTCCGTTTAATCGTTCCTGGCTGTGTCATACAGCCGCGGGGCTCGTGCGACTCAGTTTTCAGGAGGACGCATGACAGACGCTCTGGAACGGAATCCGAACGTGTCGCGTTCCGCACTCGAGTCACTGCACCGTGACGTATTCGGCTGGGCGCTGTCGCGTTGCGATTATGACCGGACAGCCGCCGAGGATCTCGTGCAGCAGGCTTATGTGGAGTTGCTGACTGGCCGCGCTCGCTTTGACGGTCGCTCCAGCCTGAAGAGCTTTGTCTTCGGCATCGTGCAGAACCTGTCATTGCGTCGCTTTCGACGCCTGGCGACGCGGCTGCGGTTTGCGGCGCACCAGGATTCGGCGGAAGCGGTCGATGAAATGCGTATCGACGACGACAAGGAGGGCATCTGGGATGCCGTTCGGGCGTTGCCGGCACGTCAGCGGGACATGATCGAGCTGGTGTTCTGCCGTGAACTGACGATCGCCGAGGCGTCGGCGATCATGGGTGTGACGCTCGGCACGGGCCGGGTGCACTACGAACGGGCGAAACAGCGCCTCAGGGAAGTACTGGACTACGACGATGACTGAACTGGACGACAGATTGCGCGACACACTGAGATCGAAAGACTGCCTCGCACCTGGTTTTGCCGAGACCTTCGCGGCGGCAGCGCAGCGCAGCCAGCGTCGGGCGCCGTTGCTTCGTGTCGGCCTGCCGATTGCGGCCGCCGTCGCCGTCGTGGCCGTGCTGACGGGTCGGCCCGAGCCTGAGCTTGGGCTGGTTTCCGAGGCCGAATTGTTCGGTTCCACGTCGTGGCGCGCACCCAGCGACGAATTATTGCCCAATCGCCGATTTGACATATACCGGGATCTCCCCGAGCTCGGCGAGTCAACCAAACTGCAGGGAGAAGCGTTATGACACGTACAGGACTGGTATTCGCACTGATGTTGATGGCGTTTTCTGTGAACGCCAACGAGACCCGCGACATCTTTCAGGGCAAGCTGTTTCCACCCAATGTGGTGCTTGAGTTTCGCGAAGAGCTGGCTTTGAGCAAGCAACAGTTCACGTCCATCCGCTCGGCGGTCGTGACGGTACAGTCAGAGGTTGCCGAGCACGAGTGGGATATGCAGGAGGCATACAGCCGGGTCATGAAGCTGCTTGACCAGCGCCCGCTCGACGAGATGCGTGTAACCGAGGAGGTTACCGCGGTGCTAGAAGCAGAGAACAAGGTAAAGCTGGCGCAGATGATGATGCTGGTGAAGATTCGCAACCTGCTGACGGATGAGCAGGTCGCGTTTCTTGAGGCCAACTGGTCTCAGGAGCAGGACTGACGCGGCTGGCCGCGTCTGAAAGGAGTAGGGGCATGAAAAGATTGACCGCATTACTGGCGCCGCTGTTGCTGGCTGCCTGCGGAGGCGGCGGGGGCTCGTCGGACACCGGCGCACCGCCATCACCACCACCGCCTCCACCGCCGCCGGTAACGCAGGCGGAAGCCTTCCAGTTGCTGAACCAGGCAAGTTTCGGCGCTACCGAGGCGGCGGCGGCCGACGTCATCTCGCTCGGTCTGGAAAGCTGGGTCGACCGGCAAATGACCGCGACGCCGTCACTGCAGCTACCGTACCTGCAGTCATTGCCGAGACCGATGCCGATAGGACAGCTGCACCAGGATCGGGTTGATGTCTGGTTTCGCAATGCCTTAAACGGCAACGATCAACTGCGACAGCGCGTCGCCTTTGCACTCTCGCAGATCATGGTCGTGTCGCAGAACGGCGCGCTGCAGGGGGCGCCGTATGCGGTTGCAGACTACTACGACATGCTGACGCGCAACGCTTTCGGCAATTTTCGCGACTTGATTGAGGACGTCACACTGCATCCGGCGATGGGCGTCTACCTCAGCATGCTCGGCAACGAAAAACCCAACACCGAACTGAATATTCGCCCGGACGAGAACTACGCGCGCGAGCTGATGCAGCTGTTTTCAATCGGGCTTGTTGAGCTGAATACCGACGGCACAACGGTATTCGGCGCCGACAACCAGCCGGTACCCACCTACAACCAGGCGGTGATCGAGGGCTTCGCCCATGTGTTCACCGGTTGGAACTACGCCGGATTTGCGTCGTTCGAATTCGCCCGGCCGACCGAACAGAATCAGGTAGTACCCATGCAGCTGTATCCGGAGTTTCACGACACCGGTGCCAAGCAGCTGCTCGGCACCACCGTGCTGCCGGCAGGGCAGTCCGGTGAGCAGGACCTGTCCGACGCGCTGGACAACGTGTTCAACCACCCGAATGTCGGTCCTTTCATCGCGATTCGCCTGATTCAGCGACTGACGACGAGCAATCCGTCGCCGGACTATGTGCGCCGCGTGGCCGAGGTCTTCAACGATGACGGCACCGGCGAGCGCGGCGATCTTGCTGCGGTGGTACAGGCTATCCTGCTGGACCCGGAAGCTCGGCCCGAGCTCGCGACCGGTATCGACGGCAAATTGAAGGAGCCACTGGTACGCGTGACGCAGCTCTGGCGTGCGTACAACGCGACGTCGGCCGACGGCGGTTTTCGTGCGACCCCGGTGACCTTTATCGTGGGCCAGGGTCCGCTGCAGGCGCCGTCGGTGTTCAATTTCTACAGCCCGTTCTACGCACCGCCGGGCGAGATCAGCCAGGCCGGCTATGTCGCGCCGGAGTTGCAGATCGCGACGGAATACCAGAACACGTTTATCACGAACTTCTTTTTCTACCAGGCCTTCATCGCCAACCAGCTCAATGTCGACGACCTTGGGCGGGGCGACGTGTACATCGATTTCTCCGAAGAGCTCGATATCGCGGCGGACCCCACGGCGCTGGTGAACCGGGTTGCCGACAAGCTGTTGGGGGGTGTGATCTCTGACACCTTGCGTACCGAAATCACGACCATCGTGACGACTATCCCGGCCACAGACGCGGCGGTCCGGGTAGCTGAGGCGATCTACCTGGTCAGCACGTCGCCTGAATTTGCGACACAAATGTAGGGGCACACCATGACGATCAACAGACGACAATTTCTGACCGCCGGTGGTGCAGCAACCCTGTTCGCGGCGACACCTGGTTTGAGCTACGCCCAGGTTGTCGGCAGTGCCGGCCCGTTTACCGACTACCGCGCGCTGGTGTGCGTATTCCTGTTTGGCGGCAACGATTCGTTCAACATGCTGGTGCCGCGCAGCAATGCCGAATACGACGTGTACGCACAGTCGCGGCAGAATCTCGCCGTGGCCCAGCAGGACCTGCTGCCGATCAGCCCGCTGACGGCAACCGGTGTGGACTATGGACTGCACCCGTCTATGTCCGGGCTGCAGGGACTGTTCGAATCCGGATCGGCTGCGTTTGTGACCAACGTCGGTCCGCTGGTTGCACCAACGACAAAAGACGCCATCTTTTCGGGATCCGCGACGCTGCCGCCGCAGCTGTTTTCGCACAACGACCAGCAGGACCAGTGGACGTCGCTGAAAGGCAATGACGTGTCCGCCACTGGCTGGGCTGGTCGTATGGCGGACCTGATCCGCAGCGGCGTCACAGATCAGCAGATGGCGACCAACGCATCGCTGTTCGGCAACAACCTGTGGCAGGCGGCAGACGAGACGGTCGCCTACGTCATGGGCCCGACCGGTCCGCTGCAGTTTGAAGGATTCTCTGCCGTACCCGACACCCCGGGCTTTGCGCAGCAGCAACTGTTCCAGCGCATTCTCGATGCCGATTACGATTCACTGTACGCGCGCGCATTTGCTGATGTGCAGCGGCGTGCGATCAACGCGGCCGAGACGATTTCAGGCGCTATCAACTCGGCGCCGGTGCTCGCTACCGAGTTTCCGCAGTCGCAGCTCGGAACGCAGCTGCAGACCGTCGCCCGACTGATCGCGGTGCGCGACGAGCTGCAGATGCAACGGCAGATTTTCTTCGTGGCGGCCGGCGGATTCGACTCGCACGATAACCAGAACGAGGACCAGCCGGGCTTGCTCGGCGGCGTATCCGACGCGATGACCGCGTTTTACAACGCCAGCGTTGAGCTCGGTGTGGCGGACAGCGTCACGTCGTTCACTCAGTCGGATTTCGGCCGAACCCTGACATCCAACGGCGACGGCACGGACCACGGCTGGGGCGGCAACCAGATCGTCATAGGTGGCGCTGTGCAGGGTCGGGAGATGTACGGCGATTACCCGTTGCTGGCGATCAACGGCGACGACGACGTCGGCAGTGGCCGCATGATCCCGACCACGTCGGCCGACCAGTACGCGGCCACGCTGGCGAGCTGGTTTGGCATCGATGATGCGGACCTCGGTGTCGTGGCACCGAATCTCGGCAATTTCGCCGTTCGTGATCTGGGCTTCATGGGCTGACCGCGACTCTGGCGATTCGTCAGTAAATACGGCACGCTGGCCGTATGAAGCTTGATCGGTTTATCCGGCTGGCGGCGGGACTCGCGATTCTTGCGGTGTTCATCATCGCAGTCGGCGCGCTGCTGTTCGTTACCGAATCCGCACTCAATGTCTGGGATCGCCTGCGCGAGGGGCCAGTCGTACTGCTGATGCTGTACGTCACGCTGCTCGCGGGCTTCGCACTCGCTGCGATCTACCTGATCTGGCGCCTCGTTGTTCGGCGCGAGCCCAAGGCGGCGATATCCCGTACGTCAAGCCGCCTCGACCGCGACAGTATCGAGCAGCGCCTGAAAGCGGCCGAGTCCGCAGGCGTTGACGTTAGTGACGCACGCCGGGAACTCGAGGATCTGGCCGGACGACAACAGCTCGGCCAGGTGCACCTGTGTTTCTTTGGCGAGGTCAGCAAAGGCAAAAGCTCACTGGTACGCGCGCTGATTCCCGAGTCTGACGTGGTCGTTGACGTTGTTGGCGGATCAACCGACGACATCCGCCATCACCGCTGGCGCGCCGACGACGGCACCACGGTATTGCTGACCGATATTCCCGGGCTGGGCGCGGGCGACGGGCTCAAAGATGCCGCGATCAGCGAGGCAAGGCGTTCACAGGCCGTGTTGTTCGTCTGCGACGGTGATCTGAATCGCGTGGAGCTCGATGCCGTGCAGCAACTGCTGTCGCTCGACAAGCCGCTGGTGCTGGTGCTCAACAAAGCCGACCGGTTCGACCCCGAGGAGCAGGCCAGTGTGATGCAGCGACTGCTGGAGCGCGTGGAGTCACTCGGCGGGTCGTTGCAGCGCGACCGCATCGTAGCTGTTTCGGCTGGCGGCGAGACCGACGTCATCGAGCGGCTGCCGGACGGTTCCGAACGCGTCTCGCGCAAGACGCGCCCGGCCGATGTTGGTGTCCTCGTCGTCGCCGTGCAGCGTCTGCTCGGCGATGACGACAGCCGGCTCGACCTGCGGCGTGACCAGGCAGTGTTCAGGCTCGCGGCAGATCGCATCGACGAGGCCGAAGGTCGTTATCGCGCACAGCGCGCTGAGCAGATCATCCGCAATGCCACCCGCAAAGCGGTGGTCGGTTCGCTGGCGGCGGTCAGTCCCGGTACCGACGTGCTGATCCAGGGTTACATCGGCACTACGATGACGCAGGATCTTTGCCGCCTGTACGCTGCCGCACCGCGCGACCTCGACATCGAGGAGTTTCTCGATCTCAGCCAGAGTCGCGTTGGCAAGGCGCTGCCGCTGACGCTGGCGGTCGCCGGCAACGGGCTCAAGGCGTTTCCGGGTATTGGCACGGTGGCCGGCGGAGTGGTGCATGCCGTAGCCTATGGCCTGATCTTCGACGCACTGGGCCGCAGCCTGGTGCTGACGCTGAACCAGCACGGCAATCTCGTCCCCGACGAGGCAGCGCGCGCATTTGAGGAAGGCTTGAGTGAACATATTGAAGCGGGTGTTCGGCGCGTTGCCCGAATGGCCGTGGACAACAAAAAAGACTGAGGCAAAAAGCGGCCATCTCGAGATGGCGCGCGAGAGCCTTCGCGAGCTGGTGTCGGACAAGCGTCTGCCGTCCGGCATTCGCGAATCGCTCGCGGGTGACTATGCGGCGGTGGAGGGCATGCTCGACAAGCTCGAACACGGTCATCTGCACCTTGCGGTGTTCGGTCGTGTCAGCACTGGCAAGTCATCTCTGCTGAATGCGCTGATCGGCGAGACGCGATTTACCGCCAGCCCGCTGCACGGCGAGACGCGCGTATCGTCCATGGAATCGTGGAACGAAGTAGAGGCGGGCGGGGTCTTCCTGATTGACACGCCGGGTCTGGACGAAGCCGGCGGTGAGGCACGCGAGGCGATGGCGAGGGACGTCACGGCGCGTGCTGACCTGGTTATCTTCGTGGTCGACGGCGACATGACCGACTCCGAACTCGATGCATTGCGTACCGTGGTCCATCAGGGCCGACCGGTGCTGCTCGCACTGAACAAGTCAGACCGTTTCACGGCCGACGAGTTGGATAGACTGCGGGTGTCATTGACCGCTCGTACCGAGGGTCTGCTTGCGCCTGAACACATTGTTGCGGTCGCTGCCGACCCGCGTCCGCAGCTCGTCGTCGAAGTCGATGCTGACGGTCGTGAGACGCAAACCGAGCGAGACCGTCCTGCCGATGTAGAAGCCCTGCGCCTGAAGCTCTGGGACATCATCAACGACGAGGGCAAAACCCTGGTGGCGCTGAATGCCAGCCTGTTCGCCTCGGACCTGAGCGACCAGGTCGGTCGTCGCATCCTCGCGGCGCGCCAGGAGATTGGCGAGAAACTGACGCGTACCTACTGCCTGGGCAAGGGGGTGGCCGTGGCGTTCAACCCGCTGCCGGTGGCGGACCTGTTTGCGGCAGCGGCGATTGACGTCGGAATGGTTGTGCACCTGTCGCGCGTGTATGACCTGCCGCTGAGCCAGAAGGAGGCGGGTAAACTGACCGCCGTAATCGCCGCCGAGTCCGCGGCACTGATGGGTACGGTCTGGGCGATACACTTTGTATCGTCCGCCCTGAAGGCCGGCACAGCGGGACTGTCGACCGTCGTCACGGCGGGTGCGCAGGGTGCGATTGCCTATTACAGCACCTACGTGGTTGGCAAAGTTGCCGGTGAGTATCTGTCGCGCGGCAAATCCTGGGGCGACGGCGGACCCAAGCACGTCGTCAAGTCGATCATCGACAACCTGGATCGCGACTCTGTGCTGAAAGATGCCCGGCGGGAAATCCAGGCGCGGCTGGGTACGCGTTGATGGACGCGAAAACCCGAAATCGGCGCATTTACGGGGTCATCGAGGATATTCCGGAGGGCTGTGTGGCCAGCTACGGCCAGATCGCAGAGCTCGCCGGCATCCCTCGAGGCGCGCGCCAGGTTGCGTATGCATTGCGCTGCCTGCCTGGCGGGCACACGCTACCTTGGTTTCGCATCATCACGGCTTCCGGCAAGCTCGCGTTTCCCCCGGACTCGCCCGCGTTCAAGACGCAGCGTGACCGGCTTCGCGACGAGGGCGTGCGGGTTGAAAACGGCAAAGTCAGCATGCGTGAATTTCGCTGGCAGCCGGATCTCGATGAGCTGCTTTGGAAGCCCAGCGATACCTGGGATGAAGGACTGGACGAATGACCACAGTAATCTTTTCGCACGGGCTCGAGAGTGGGCCGTGGGGCACAAAAATTCGCTCGATGGCGGAACGCGTTCGTGGTCTGGGTTGCCATGCGGACAGCATCGACTACGAGGGCATGCGCGATCCGGGCGAGCGGGTACAGAAGCTCATCGACAGCGTGCGTGATATCGACGACACACTGGTGCTGGTCGGCTCCAGTATGGGCGGACATGTCGCCACGGCGGCAGCTGAAACGACAGGCGCCAAAGGCTTGTTTGTGCTGGCGCCGGCGTACTACATGCCGGGTTATGAAGATATAACGCCGCCAGCGCCCGATCTGCCGTTCGCCATCGTGCACGGCTGGCATGATGATATAGTCCCGGTCGAGAACAGCATTCGCTATGCGCGGGAAGCGAAGGCAACGCTGCACCTCGTGGACGGTGATCACCGCCTGACGGCAAACATCGACACGATCAATAACTACCTGCAGCTGTTCATCGAATCGATATAGAGGATGGGTCTATGCGTTACGCCGCAATCTTGACACTGCTGTTGCTGGCTGCCTGCAGCAACGAACAGCCGCCCGAGCCGTCGGAAGAGATAAAGCAGACGCTGGAAAAAGCGGAAGCGGTGGAACAACAGCTCGAGGACGCGAAGCGGGCGACGGACGAAGCCGTCGAGAACGCGTCGCAGTAAACCGTGGTTCTGCCCGGGCGTTCCGCCCTCAATGCCGTTGTGAAGCTGCTGCGCCTGATTGGCGGACCGCTGTATTTTCTGGCGGGTCGAATATTTAGCCTGTGGGCGCGTCCGACAATCCAGCCAGACGTGCCGTCAGAGTTGATAAACGGCAGAGACGCTGAAGTCTGCTACGTGCTGGAGACCGGCGGGCTTGCTGACAATCTGGCGCTCGAGCGGGCTGCCCGCAAACACGGCCTGCCGTCACCGTCTTCGTCATTCAAATTCGACAACGTTCACGAACGCGCGCGAGTGATCACTCTCAGGCGCACCAAGGGGTTGCTCGTGCAGCGCCAGAGCGGCTTGTCGTCACCAAGGCTCAAGCGCCTGATCGATGCGTCGGACGGGGAGGGCCCGGATCTGTTGTTGGTACCGGTGGCGATTTACTGGGGTCGGTCTCCGAACAAGGAAAGCTCCTTTCTCGCGCTGCTGTTCTCGGAGGGTTGGCAGGTCGCTGGCCGAATGCGCAAATTCTTCGCGACCGTCTTGCTGGGCCGCAATACGCTGTTGCGTTTCTCAGAGCCACTGCCACTGAGTTCCATCGTGTCCGGTGATATCGACCGAGACCTTGCCTTTCGCAAGGTGTCTCGGGTGTTGCGTGTGCATTTTCGCCAGCGTCGCTCAGCCACCGTCGGCCCTGACCTGTCCAACCGCCGCACAATGGTCCGGCAGGTGCTGGTCGCCCCGGGCGTCAGGCGGGCTATCGACGGCGAGATCAAGGCTGGCCGTGGCGCTCGCGAGCAGGTCGAAAAGCGCGCGCGCGGTTACGCGATGGAAATCGCCGCCGATATTTCCTACCCCACCATTCGGGTACTGGAGCGGCTGCTCAAGTGGCTTTGGCACCGAATTTACGATGGCGTTGAGCTGAATCACATCGAGCGCCTACACCAGGTCGCCGAGGATAAGGAAGTCATTTACGTCCCATGTCACCGCAGTCATTTCGACTACCTGCTGTTGGGTTACATCCTCTACGAACAGGGCCTGCACACACCGTACATCGCGGCGGGTATCAACCTGAACATCCCGGTCGTCGGACCGATCCTGCGCCGCGGTGGTGCATTTTTCCTGCGACGCAGCTTCAAGGGAAACCGCCTCTACGCGGCCGTTTTCGACGCCTACCTGAACGCGATACTTGAACGCGGCCATTCAATTGAGTACTTCGTCGAGGGCGGGCGCAGCCGCACCGGTCGATTGCTGACGCCAAAAGGCGGGATGCTGGCGATGACGGTGAACTCCTACGTACGTCAGCCGCGGCGACCGGTGGTTTTTGTGCCGGTGTATTTCGGCTATGAGCGACTGATTGAGGGGTCCGCCTTTATCAACCAGCTAGGTGGCGCGCAAAAAGAAAAAGAGAGTCTGCTCGGATTTGTCCGCTCGATCGGCGCGCTTCGCGAAAATTTCGGCAAGGTCTATGTCAACTTTGCAGAGCCGATTGAACTGAACCCGATACTCGATGAGTCGCGTAAAGACTGGCGCGGGCAGGAGTATGTCGACGGCGAGCGTCCGCAGTGGCTGACCGAGGTCGTAGACCGGCTCGGCAAAGTGATCATGAGCGGTGTTAACTCGGCCGCAGCGGTGACGCCGATCAGCCTGCTGGCCTATGTGTTGCTGGCGACACCCAAGCAGAAGATCGGCGAAGACGAACTCAAGCGCCAACTGGATATCACCATGGCCCTGCTGCGTCGCTTTCGCTACTCGGAGCTGGTGACACTGCCGGACATGACCGCCGACGAGATCGTTGCGCACGGTGAACACATGGGCGTCATCAGCCGAACATCGCACGATATCGGCGACGTCGTTCATATGTCAGAAAAAACCGCCGTGCTGATGACCTACTTTCGCAACAACATCCTGCATTTGCTGGCGATACCGGCTTCGGTGGCCTGCTGCTTTATCCAGGGACGTGAACTGGAGCACAACGAGCTCAAGCGCCTGATCAAGCTGATCTATGTGTTCATGCGCAAGGAGTTACACCTGCAGTGGCGCACCGATGATATTGACGCGGTTACGCAGGATTCCATCGATGCGCTCAAGGACCTCGGCATCCTCGAAAAAGGACGCAGCCGAAAGGTGGCGAAGCGTCCGCGTGCGGGTTCCGAAAAAGCCTATCAGCTGCTGATGCTGGGCCAGTCGATGGTGCCGATGCTGCAGCGTTTCTATCTCGCCATCGCCGTGCTGGTTCGAAACGGCTCAGGCACGCTGACACGCGCGCGGCTGGAGAAACTGTGTGAACAGAGCGCTGAACGTCTGTCGATGATTTACGGCCTGCACTCACCTGACTTCTTTAACAAGACCCTGTTCCACGACTACATCATGAAACTCCGGCAGACTGGCGTCATTCGCAAAAACGACGGCGGCTGTCTCGAGTTTGATGAGTCGCTGACCAGCATCGGTGCGGACGCGAGGCTCGTGCTCGGCGAGGAGATTCGCCACAGTATCCTGTCACTGACGGCGGTTGCGACGGAAGACGAGGTATGAAAGTTGCTGCATTCTACCGGTTCCTGGATCTCGAAAACCCGGCCGGATTTCGTGACCAGCTCGCCGCGCTGTGCGAACAGTTGAAGTTGCTCGGTACGGTGCTCGTCGCCAACGAGGGTTTTAATGGCACGCTGGCTGGAGAAGGTGACGCGATACGCCGCGTGTTGTCCTGGATCGAACACACACTCGAGCTGGCTACTCCGCTGGAACCGCGGTGGTCGGAGTCTGCGGAGGCACCGTTTCGACGCCTGCGAGTGAAGACCAAGAAAGAGATCGTCACGCTCGGCAAGCCGGACATTCGCCCGCATGAGAAAACCGGCAGCTACGTAACGCCCGCCGAGTGGAATGCATTGATCGACCGTGACGAGGTGTTGTTAATCGACACCCGCAATCACTACGAGGTCGAGGTCGGCAGTTTCCCGAATGCTGTGGATCCGCAAACGGACAGTTTTCGACAATTCACCGATTTCGCCGAGCGCCTCGCCGAAGAGTCCACAGACCGCCCGCTGGCCATGTTCTGCACCGGTGGGATTCGCTGTGAGAAAGCTACCGCCTTGATGATGGATCTGGGCTTCGACGAGGTCTACCACCTGCAAGGCGGAATACTCGAATACCTGAAGCAGGTGCCGGACGACGACAATCGCTGGCAAGGCGAGTGTTTCGTTTTCGATACACGCGTTGCCGTTGACCGAGACCTTGCGGAGGGTGGCTATGTGCAGTGTCACGCCTGTCGGCGGCCGCTGTCCGCGGACGATCTCGAGTCACCGGCGTATCAGCAAGGTGTGTCATGTCCGAAATGTGCGGACTCCGCGGATAATCCAGATCGCCGCGCACGTCTGGAGGAGAGGCGCAAACAGGTTGCACTCGCCGAAGCGCGCGGTGAAAAGCATATTGGCCGGATTGACACGGACTAATATGAGAAGCTCAGTCCGACAAGCGCATAGGTATCGGACTTGCTATCGCGGAACTCCTGTTTCCACTCCCAGCCGACGTACGGTGCAAACCGCCTCGTTACCTCGTAACGCAGTCGAAAACCTACTTCGCTCTGGCTGAAGCCTGCGTCAGTATTGCGAAGGTCGCTATCGCTCAGGCTTGCGTTGACCTCCAGTCTCGCCTCAACGATCCAACGTTGAGTGAGCAGGAATTGTCGCTCGAGCTCAGCCCGTAGCAGTACGTCGCCATTCTCGGTAGCAAACGCGGCCAGGTTGTAGTCGATCAGGTATCGGGCATCGCCCTGCAGCCCGATGACGATCCCTGCGATGGTTTGACCGCCGAGGTCCTCGACGCGGATCCCGGAGTATGCGTCGCTGTAAGGCCCGACAGCGAAGCTTGCCAGCAATTGCAGTTCGGCGTTTTCTTCCTCGTCGCCGCCCGTCGTCCCTTCGCTTCGCGCGATAAGCTTGCGGTAGTCGCCGCCGAACCAGGTGTCGATGTCCCACTCCCGTGTATTCTCGCCGAGACGTAACTCAATACGTTCGGCGGTGATTCCTCCGTACCAGTCATCCTCCCCGGCATGTGCCTGGAGGGCGACCAGCAGCAAAACGAGGGTTAGTTCGCCATCGTGAAGCCTCGACCTAAACATCGTCTGGCTCCGATACCCGGACGATTCGCATCATCCCCGCTTTCATGTGATAGAGCAGGTGACAGTGGAAGGCCCACGGTCCCGGTTCGTCCGCCGTGATATCGAGAGCGAGCCGTTCGGCCGGCTTGACGTTGATGACATTTTTTCGCGGATTGTATGGGCCATTGCCATTAACAAGCTCGAAAAACAGGCCGTGCAGATGGATGGGGTGGGCCATCATGGTGTTGTTCACGAGGATCATGCGCAGACGCTCGCCGTAGGTTAGCTCGATGGGGCCAGCTACCTCCGAAAACCTGCGACCATCAAAGGACCACATGTACCGGTGCATATTGCCCGTCAGATGCAGCTCCAGCACACGCGAGGGATTTCGCGGATCCTTGTTGCGAACGAGGCTCTTCAGCTGCGAGTAGCGCAGTGTCCTGTGCGATACATCGTCGAGTCCGATACCCGGATGATCAAGTCGGCTGAACGGTGCGTCGTTCAGGTTGGCAACCCCCGGACCGATACCAAAATCACGCCGCACCGGGTCTTCATCCAGAAAGGCCGTTGCTCTGTTGGTACGGGTCGATTTGTGGTGATCACGGTGGGCATGATCCGGAGTGTCGCTGCGGTGCGATGAGGTCGCACCGTGGTTGTCGTGGCCGGGATGACCCATGTCCTGCATCGTCAGCACCGGAGGGCTGCGCAGCGGGGGCACCTCCGCCATCATGCCGGGTTGCGGCGACAGCGTGCCGCGAACATACCCGGACCGGTCCATCGACTCGGCCATCAGGGTATACGCGTGATCCTCCAGCCGAACGATGACGTCGTAGGTCTCAGCCGTCCCGATCTGAAACTCATCAACCGTTACCGGTTCGACATTTTGCCCGTCCGCCTGCACAACGGTCATCTCCGCGCCAGGGATTCGAACGTTGAAGAAGCTCATTGCCGATCCATTGATGATCCTGAGACGCACGCGTTCACCCGGTTGAAACTGTCCGCTCCAGTTGCCGGCGGCATCGAGACCGTTCATCAGGTAGGTGTATGTTTTCCCGGTGACGTCGGCGATGTCCGTCATCGTCATGCGCATTCTGGCCCAGGCTAACCGATCAGCCAGCCCTGCTCCGACACGCCGATCGCCTGCCGTACTGCTGAAATTGCTTACCGCCAGGCGATTCGGGTTGTAGTAATCATCCGCCATCTTCAGGTTTGCCAGGACCCGCTTGGGATGTTCGAAGGTCCAGTCCGACAACAGCACGATGTGCTCTCGGTCGTAGTCGACCGGGTCAGCATCGCGGGGGTCGATGACAAGCGGGCCGTAGACTCCGGTCTGTTCCTGAAATCCGGAGTGACTGTGATACCAGTAGGTACCGTGCTGGCGGACGGTGAATTCATAATCGAACGTTTCGCCCGGCCGAATACCGTCGAAACTCACACCCGGCACGCCATCCATCTGCCAGGGCAGTAGCAAGCCGTGCCAGTGAATTGAGCTGTCCTCATCCAGTGCGTTGGTCACGGCGAGGCGGACCCGATCGCCTTCTCGCAGGCGCACCAGAGGGCCCGGCACGGTGCCGTTAACGCCCTGAGCGCGGCCCCGGCGTCCGTCAAATTTGACCAATGTTGGTGCGATGCGCAGATGCCATCGGTCTCGGCTGACCGGCCGAACGGTGCTCGTTGCCCAACCGGGCAGTGGCAGGGCCAGCGATAATCCGCCGGCAATGAAAGATCTTCGATTGATTGTGTTAATAGCGCTCACCAAAAGGCCAACAAAACGGGGTGGTCTCGTTGCTGTGCGCTATTCGACGAGGCGGTCTCCGCGGCTCACCGGCGTGATACAGGGTAGCGTGCGAGTGTTATCCGGGGTGTACCGTGGCGGATCTGGTGGCGTCGAATAAAGACTGTGCGTGGGCGGCGGAGCCGTGGCTATGTCCACCTCGCCCGCGTCGTCATCGCTCCCGATCCGGGTAGCCGGCGCACCCGCCGTTGCAGAGCACTGGTGATCACCGTGCATCGTCTCGCAGCCAGTCGCCTTGTCTTGCGAAGCTGCGTCGTCGGATTGCCCGTGCGAGCCATGGTGACTGTGGTGTGCGGAGGACTGTGAAGTCACGTCGGCCGTTGCAAAGGCGCAAGGGCACAGCAGGGCTTGCCCAACGATGACAAGGAACACCCAACAGGTCAGAGCGCTAGGCATCGAGATCCGGAATCAGCTCGCTTTCCAGCAGGCTGATCATGTCCTTGAGCAACAGTTTGCGCTTTTTCAGGCGTCGGATACGCAGTTGATCGACGTTCGGATCATGCTGCAAGGTATCGATCAGGCTGTCGAGATCGCGATGCGAAACACGAAGTTCTCGCAGACGATCAAACTGCTTGAAGCATTCTGTTTCGACTTTGTCTGACATCAATACGTGGCGACCGATAGCGAACAGCGTGTCCTCAAAAGCTTACAACAAATCGAACCCGCCCAGCAGACGGCCGAACAACTGGCTATAAGGCCCCTAGCCAGTCTCTGTCGGCCGGGCCGATTACCATAAAATGCGGGTTCAGGATGTCGTCCTTGGTGTTGTAGCGCATGGCAGCCCCGTCCAGCGTAACCACTGACCCGCCCGCCTGCTC
>JBCCNM010000004.1:0-53186 GCA_039025835.1 Pseudomonadota bacterium
CGTAAAAAACGGATTGCCGGTACCGGCCGCGAGGATCACGACACGGCCCTTCTCGAGGTGCCGAACGGCGCGGCGGCGAATGTAGTCCTCACAGACTTCATTGATCTGCAATGCCGACATGACCCGCGCGTACACGTCCTGCGATTCCAGTGCGTCCTGGATAGCCAGGGCGTTCATCACGGTTGCCAGCATCCCCATGTGGTCGCCGGTGACGCGGTCCATACCGGACCGCGCCAGACCTTCGCCGCGGAAGATGTTGCCTCCGCCTATGACGATCGCCACCTCGATACCGCGGTCCCGGACCTCGGCGATTTCACGGGCGATACGCTGGATGACCACCGGCTGGATGCCATAGTCGAGGTCACCCATCAGCGCTTCACCGCTCAGCTTGAGCAGGACGCGTCGATAGGTAGCTGGCGTCTCAGTCATAAAGTCCCTGCTACTTGTCTTCGTCTTTCTTGTCTTCGCTCGCGCCTTTGACCTGCGCCATGACTTCTTCGACGAAATTGTCCTCTTTTTTCTCGATGCCTTCACCGACCTCGTAACGAACGAAGCCGGTAACTTTTGCGCCGGCTTCCGAGAGCAGCTTGCCAACCGTTACGTCGGGGTCTTTGACAAACGGTTGCCCAACAAGCGTGATTTCTTTCAGGAATTTCTGCACACGACCATTGATCATCTTTTCGATGATCTCGGCCGGCTTGCCGCTGTCCTGTGCTTGTTCGGTCAGGATGCGCCGCTCATTCTCAAGCGTTTCAGCCGGGACACCGGACTCGTCAATGCTCGTCGGATTTGTGGCAGCGATGTGCATGGCAACGTCTCTCGCCAGCGTCTCATCGCCGCCGTCGACGGCAACAACTGCGCCGATCTTCGCACCATGCGTGTAGGCACCGATAACACCGGCAGTCTCGACGAGCTCCGCTCGACGTACTGAGATGTTCTCTCCAACCTTTTGTACAAGTTCAGTTCGCGCAGTTTCAACTTCACGGCCATCGGCAAGTGCGACCGACGCCAGTGCAGCAACGTCTGTGGTGCCGCTTGCAAGAACTGCGTCGGCGACCTGATCCGTGTACTCAACGAAATTATCGTCTTTCGCGACAAAGTCTGTTTCCGAGTTAACCTCGAGAATCGCAGCTGTGCTGCCGTTCGTTCGAATCGATACTCGGCCTTCTGCCGCAACACGACCCGACTTCTTGTCCGCCTTGGCCTGGCCGGATTTGCGTAAAAGTTCTGCAGCCGCGTCGAGGTCTCCGCCGGTTTCAACCAGCGCCTTTTTGCACTCCATCATGCCGGCACCGGTCCGCTCACGCAGTTCCTTTACCAATGATGCGGTGATAGTCATCAGGGTCTTCCTTTCAGTGTCTTGTCAACCGCCGCGATATCGCGGCGGGTTTGATCAGTCTTTCTTTGCGTCTTCTGAAGCTTCGGCTTCGGCGGCAGGAGCCTCCTCGGCAGGTGCTTCAGCAGCGGCCTCGACCGGCGCCTCGGCGTCAGCTTCCGGCTCCGTCTTCACCGGCTCTTCTGCCGCTTCGTCAGATTTGGCCTTAGCTGCTTTCTTCTTGGCAGCGGCTTTTTTCGTCGTCTTCTTGGCGGCCTTTTTCTTGGCAGCGGCTTTCTTCGTCGGCCGGCCCTCGGCGTCGAGTTCAACGAATTCGTCTTCACCCAGTGCGACTTCAGGGACCGACGCCTTACCATCGAGTGCGGCGTCCGCGACGAGCATCGTGTAGAGCTCGATGGCGCGCATCGCGTCGTCGTTACCCGGGATCACATAGTCGACGCCATCCGGTGAGCAGTTGGTGTCGACAATCGCCACGACCGGGATACCCAGCTTGCGGGCCTCACGAATGGCGATGTCTTCGTGATCGACATCGACAACGAACAGCACGTCCGGCAGGGACTTCATGTCCTTGATACCACCGAGGCTGCGCTCGAGTTTCTCCTGCTCACGCGTCAAGCCGAGAACTTCTTTTTTGGTGAGGCCCTCGAAGCTGCCCTCTTCGGCCATTTCCTCGAGCATCATCAGGCGTTTGACCGACTGACGGATGGTCTTGTAGTTGGTGAGCATACCGCCAAGCCAGCGCTGGCTGACATACGGCATGCCGGCACGTGCTGCGTTGGTTTTTACGGCTTCACGAGCGGCACGCTTGGTGCCGACGAAGAGCACCTTGCCGCCGTCGGCGACGGTCGCCTTGATGAACGCACAGGCTTCGCGCGCCATCGGCAGGCTCTTCTCGAGATTAATAATGTGGATTTTGTTTCGTTCGCCGAAAATGAACGGGGCCATTTTCGGATTCCAGAAACGGGTCTGATGACCAAAGTGCACGCCAGCCTCTAGCATCTGGCGCATGGTAACGTCTGCCATGATTATCTCCGGGTTAGTCCTCCGCATATCCCAACGCACAACCCTTTTTCGGTGGGCACCCAGTGCGATGTGTCGATACACGTGTGTAGTCGTTGCCTCAAGGGCGCGCGCTTTATACCATAGAGTTCGGCGCCCCAAAAGGGGCTTTTACATCGAATTTTCGGGGTCGAACCGAGGTTTCCCGGCGATTGAGGCGCATCCGCGCCGGCCAGCGCCACAGAGACCTGGGTTCGACCCCGGTTTTTGTGACTATCAGAAGGCCTTATGAGCGTTACGATCAAGACACCGGAAGAGCAGGACAAAATGCGCGTCGCCGGGCGGCTCGCGTCGGAAGTGCTTGATATGATTGGCGATTTTGTGAAGCCTGGTGTGACCACCGATGAGCTCAACACGATCTGCCATGACTACATTATCGAGAAACAGGACGCCACGCCGGCACCGCTGAACTACCGCGGCTTTCCGAAGTCCATTTGCACCTCGGTGAACCACGTGGTGTGCCACGGGATTCCGGGCGACAAGAAGCTTAAATCCGGCGACTCGCTGAACATCGACATCACCGTCATCAAGGACGGTTTCCATGGCGACACCAGCCGAATGTTCCATGTCGGCAAGGAAAATATTCAGGCAAAGCGCCTTGCAGACATCACGCTCGAAGCAATGTGGCGCGGAATCGAGCAGCTGAAAGCGGGCACGCATCTCGGTGACGTCGGCGCCGCGATTCAGCAATTCGTTGAAAAACAGAGATTTACGGTAGTCAGAGAGTACTGCGGCCACGGCATCGGACGGGTTTTCCACGAGGACCCGCAGGTCCTGCATTACGGCACCCGCGGCACCGGTATGGCGCTGAAGGCCGGCATGACGCTAACCGTCGAGCCAATGGTCAACGCCGGCAAGGCGGCGGTTCGCCTGCTGCCGGACAACTGGACGGTCGTCACCAAGGACCACAGCCTGTCGGCGCAGTGGGAACATACGATTCTGATCACCGACGATGGCTACGAGGTTCTGACGCTCGGTGCGGCTGATCGCTGAGCATGGCGGCACGGATCGACCACATCGAGGATTTCTCGGCCGATCCCAGCCTCGACCTGCTGCGACACGGCCTTCGCGACGCAAGCGACGCAGCCGGCGGTAAACGTGCGCTGGCAGCCGCCGACAACGACATCGCTGACCGCTTCCGCGCCGGCGAATCCGTGGTTCGGCTGGTGCGCCTGCGAGCAGCGATCGTCGACGAACTGCTGTGTCGGCTCTGGCGGAATCGTCTCGGCGACGCCGCTGACGAAGTCGCGCTGGTGGCGGTCGGTGGCTACGGCCGTGGTGAGCTGCACCCCGGTTCCGACGTCGATCTGCTGATTCTTCTGCCGGAGACCCTGCCCGCCAACGCAGAAGCCACACTGTCGGACTTCATGACCTCGCTGTGGGACCTCGGCTTCACGATCGGCCACAGTGTGCGCACGGTGGCCGACTGCGTGGAAGCCGCGCGCCACGACCTGACGGTTGCGACGACGCTTATTGAAGTCCGCCTGCTCGACGGGCCCGGTGAGCTGCTCTCCGAAATGGAGACTGCCGTAGGCCCCGACCGAATCTGGCCGTCATCGCAGTTTTTCGAGAAAAAACGCGAGGAACAGGTCACCCGGCATCATCGCTACGATGACACTGGCTACAACCTGGAACCAAACGTGAAAGGCAGCCCCGGAGGACTGCGCGACATCCAGATGATCAACTGGGTCGCCAAACGCCACTTCGGCACGCGCCATTTGTCAGAACTCGTCGACCACGGCTTTCTGACCGAAGGCCAGCTCGACCGGCTGGAACAGGGCCGAGCCCATTTGTGGCGTATCCGTTTCGGCCTGCACCTGCTCACCGGTCGCAGCGAAGACCGGCTGCTGTTTGACTATCAGAAGAGTCTCGCAGAGCTGCTCGGCTACGAGGACGCAAGATTCACGCTCGCGGTCGAACAAATGATGCAGCGTTACTACCGAACGGTCATGGACCTGTCGCGGATTAACGAAATGCTGCTGCAGCTGTTCGAAGAAGACATACTTATGAATCCCGAGGCCTCACCCGAGCCGTTGAACGACCGCTTCGAGGTGAAAAACGGCTACCTGAAGACCGTCGACGATCGCGTGTTCTCTCGCGAGCCCTCCGCCCTGCTAGAGGTGTTCCTGCTGCTGCAGCAAAACCCGTCGATCCGCGGTGTCAGCGCATCGACCATCGGCCTGATCAAGCGCAATCTCGACTTGATCGACGAAGGCTTCCGCCAGGATCCGCGTAACCATCGGCTGTTTTTGAATATCCTCCGCGCGCCGGCCGGCGTGACACACGAGCTGCGGCGGATGAATCTTTACGGCGTGCTCGGGCTGTACATTCCGGCATTCGGTCGCATCGTCGGTCGCATGCAGTACGACCTGTTCCACGCCTACACCGTGGACGAACACACCCTGTTCGTCGTCAGCAACATGCGACGTTTCGCGCTCGAGCGCTTCAATCACGAGTACCCGCACTGCAGTCGCATCATGCAGTCACTGGACAAGCCGGAACTCGCCTACCTCGGCTGCTTGTTTCATGACATTGCCAAGGGACGCGGTGGCGACCACTCGGAACTCGGTGCTGTGGACGCGCGTGCGTTCTGCCTCGAACACGGACTCGACGACGCGGACGCGAGTCTGGTCGCATGGCTGGTCAAACAACATCTGCTGCTGTCGACCACGGCGCAGAAAAAGGACATCGGCGATCCCGACGTCATCAACGAATTCGCTGACGTCGTCGGCGACCAGCGTCATCTCGATTACCTGTACCTGCTGACCGTGGCCGACGTCCGCGGCACCAACCCGAACCTGTGGAACTCGTGGAAAGCCACGCTGTTCCACGACCTGTATGAGTCCACGTCACGCGTGCTCAAACGCGGCGAAGAGCATCCGCTGGTTCCGGATCAACTGGTGCACGAAACTCGCGAGCAGGCCCGCGTCATGCTGTGGGAAAGCAGCGTCGCCGACGACGCCATCGATCGCGTCTGGTCAATCTTCGACGACGACTATTTTCTGCGGCATCGCCCGCAGGAAGTGGCCTGGCATACGGGCTGGCTGGCGGCGTCAGATTTACAGGCAAAAACCGGACTGGTCGATGTGCGTCACCAGCCTAACGGCGAAGGTGTCGAGGCTGTGCTTTACACGGAACACGAAAAACACACCTTTGCACATACGACGGCCGTCCTCGACGAGCTCGGCATGACGATTGTCGACGCGCGTATCGTCCCGCTCAGCAACGGATTCAGTCTCGACACTTTTGTGTTCATGGAGCTTGATGAGCGCACCGACATCGACGAGCTGCGCATGCGAAAGATTCGCGAGGCACTGAATCATGTGCTGACCGCGGAGGATGACGACATTCTGCGCGTCACCCGCGGCGTGTCTCGCCAGGCGCGAATGTTCTCGACGCGAACGACCGTGGATTTCGACCGACACGCACAAGTCGGCCAGACCGTCATGGAACTGATTACGGCCGACCGGCCTGGCCTGTTGAGCGTGGTCGGCCGCGTGCTTATCGAGAGCCGCATCAATATCGAGGCCGCGAAAATCATGACGATTGGCGAGCGCGCCGAAGACGTGTTCTATATCCGCAATGAAGACGGCAGCCTGCTGAACGATGAACAACAACAGGCGTTACGTCATCGACTGGTCACGGCGATTGACGACGCAAACCAACACAAAGGCAACAAGGCATGAGCGACCCGCAAGAACTGATAGAACGTGCGTTTGAACGCGGCGGCAACGCCGAGTCCGCCGAAGAACAAGCTGCACTGCAGAGCGCCGTCGACGATGCGCTGCATAGGCTCGACTCCGGAGAGGCTCGTGTCGCAGAGAAGGTTGACGGCGAATGGCGGGTTAACCAGTGGCTGAAGAAAGCCGTTCTGCTGAGTTTTCGCCTGCAGGGCAATGAGGTCATCGAGGCCGGTTACACGCGATTTTACGACAAGGTGCCGATGAAATACGCCGACTACACGGCCGAGCAATTCGCCGCAGACGGCGTGCGTGTCGTACCGGATGCCATCGTCCGCAAGGGCGCCTACATCGCCAACGATGTCGTGTTGATGCCGAGCTACGTCAATATTGGTGCTTACGTCGACAGCAGCACGATGGTCGATACCTGGGCGACGGTCGGAAGCTGTGCGCAGATCGGCAAGAATGTGCATTTGTCCGGTGGTGTCGGTATTGGCGGTGTGCTGGAGCCTGTCCAGGCCGGGCCGACGATTATCGAAGACAACTGTTTCATCGGAGCACGTTCGGAGATTGTTGAGGGCGTGGTCGTCGAGCAGGGTTCGGTTGTTTCTATGGGCGTCTACATCGGTCAGAGCACGCGAATTTACGATCGTGAATCCGGTGAAATCAGTTACGGACGCGTCCCGGCGGGCAGCGTCGTCGTGTCCGGCAGCCTGCCGTCGAAAGACGGCAGCTACTCGCTGTACTGTGCCGTGATCGTCAAGCGCGTCGACGAAAAGACGCGCGCCAAGACCGGCCTGAACGAGCTTCTGAGGAACCTGGACTGATGCTCGTCGTCTACGGAATCAAAAGCTGCGATACGTGCCGGAGCGCCCTAAGGTTTCTCAAAGAGCGCGGCATGGATCACAAATTTCATGACGTGCGCGCGGACGGACTCAACATTCAGATGCTCGAACGCTGGGCTGACGAGGTCGAATGGGAGAAGCTGGTCAACAAGAGCAGCCTGACCTGGCGAAAAATCCCCGAGACGGACAAAAACAGCCTGAACCGCAACAAGGCATTTGCGTTGATTCTCGACAACCCGACCTTGATGAAACGGCCGATCTTCGAGACTGAAGGCTTTTTTGCGTTGGGCTTCTCGGAAAAGCGCTTCGCTGACTTCCTGGATCAGAAAATCGGTTAATACCAGGTCGGTTGGGCCGACAAAACGCTGACAAGCCTGCCAACAATCAGGCAGACTGGCGCGACACGCCACCCGGACAACACGGACAGAAATCATGCTGGACAAGACAAAGGATGTTTTGCCGTCGGACCCGACCACAGAGCTGCTTTGCGATTTGATTCGCAAAGCCTCGGTCACCCCGGACGACGCCGGTTGCCAGGCGCTGATGACAGAGCGCCTGGAGCCTCTCGGCTTTCAGTGCGAGACAATGCAGTTCGGCGACACGACCAACCTGTGGGCGCGTCGCGGCAGTGAGTCGCCGCTGCTCTGCTTTGCCGGGCACACCGACGTTGTCCCACCCGGCGATCTGGAGCGCTGGAACACCGATCCGTTTGAGCCTGTCGTGGCCGACGGCAAGCTGTACGGCCGCGGCGCCGCCGACATGAAAAGCGGGCTCGCCGCGATGATCGTCGCCATCGAGGAATTCGTCGCCGAGCATCCCGACCATCCCGGCAGCGTGGCACTACTGATCACCAGTGATGAGGAGGGGCCGGCCCGGGACGGCACGCTGAAAGTGGTCGAGGCCTTGAAGGCACGTGATGAACACATCGACTGGTGCGTACTCGGCGAACCGTCCAGCCAGGCACAGCTCGGCGACGTGATCCGGGTCGGGCGTCGCGGTTCGCTGAGCGGCATGCTTACGGTAAACGGCATTCAGGGACACGTTGCGTACCCACAACTGGCCGACAATCCGGTTCGTCGATTCGCGCCGGTACTCGACGCGCTGCACAACGTGACCTGGGACAACGGCAATGACTATTTCCCGCCCACCAGTTTCCAGTTCGTCGACATTCGTGCGGGCGTCGGTGCACCGAACGTAACACCGGGCAGCCTGCACGCGCGCTTCAACTTCCGTTACTCCACGGAATGGACGCACGAAACCCTGAAGACCCGCGTACATGAGTTGTTCGATGAGCACGACATCGACTACGAACTGAAGTGGCATCTGTCGGGCGAACCGTTCCTGACGCAGCCCGGAAGGCTGATCGACACGGTGGCCGACGTGATCCGCGAAACCACCGGCCTGGAGACAGACCGCTCAACCGGTGGCGGCACTTCGGACGGCCGCTTTATCAGCCCGGCCGGCGCGGATGTGGTGGAACTCGGGCCGGTGAATGCAAGCATTCACAAGGTCAACGAGCACATTGCGCTGGATGACATCCCGGTGCTGACGGCGATGTACCGGAAGATTCTCGAGCGGATGCTCGGCAAGCGCTAGATCAATCGAGAATCACGTCCGCTGAACGCGCCGGGGCACGCTTCAGGTTTGCCCACAGGCCGAAAGCACCGAGCAACAGGACGTTGACCAGCACCCACGTCGGCATCGACAGGCCGAGAAACTCCCACGAGATCGTGGCGCAGGAGCCGGATCCCTCGAACACCTGTTTGACCACTTCCAACAGGGGTAGCGACTCCATCATGTAGGACAGTCCGGGACCGCAGGACGGCACCTCGTCTTCGGGCAGGCCCTGCATCCAGACGTGGTAGCCGGCCACGTACGCGGCCGAGGCCGTGGTGACTGCCAGCAATGCCGCGTAGATATGGCGCCCCCACCCCGCCGGGTTGTGCAGCGCCGCAATCAGGAACACCAGTCCCAGCGCAATAACGCCCAGTCGCTGGAAGGTGCACAGCGGGCACGGCATCAGGTAGAGAACGTATTCTGCGTACAGCGCGTAAGCCATCATGGCGGCGCAGGCGGCGAAGCCTCCTAAATTGAGGAGGCGCGGAGTCAGTTGCTTCATGCGAGCTTAGTCCGTTTCCAGAGATTGTGGTTCCGGCGTCTTGAAGGAGCCTGCCCAGCGCCGATGAGGCGGAGTCTCGCAGAAATTCGCGGCTTGGTCACCGCCTCAATGCACAAAACGGGGAGCCCGGAACGACAGCGGTCAACCGCGTACCAAGCGCTGACTGCTTATGTCACGCCGAGCTGAATCTAGCTGGCTTTGGCGGCCTCTGACCGTTCCCGGATACGTTCGCCGGAAACCTCACAGAAGAACGTGCTGCCTTTGCCCACCTCGCTGGTGACCCGCAGCTCCCCGTCATGGCGATGCAGGATATGTTTGACGATCGCCAGCCCGAGACCGACACCACCATCAGCTCTCGCTCGCCCGCGATCCACACGGAAGAAGCGTTCACTAAGCCGAGGCAGATATTTGTCGGCGATGCCCTCACCGGTATCGGAGACCGATATCACACCGCCGCCGGAATCCGCCGACCATGTCAAGGTGATCGTGCCGTCAGGCGGTGTATGACGAATCGCGTTCGTTAACAGGTTGGTGATCACCGATTCAATCTGCGTCGCATTGCCCAACAGCTGCATTGAGGCGTCGGCTCGAACGCGCAGCGTTGGGACGCCCTTGCCGCCGTAGGCCGCCGCCGTCGCTGACATCAGCCCGGCGACATCGACGGCGACATCGAGACTGGCGCGGCCAGCACTCTCAAGGCGCGACAGCTCGAGCAGTTCCGAAACGACCTGATTCATCCGCGCCGCCTGTGACTGCATCTGGCCGAAGCGATAGCGCCAGTCTTCCGGCAACTCTTCGTCATCGACCCCTTCCAGGTACCCGGAGATCACCGTCAGTGGCGAACGAAGCTCGTGGGACGCGTTGGCAACAAAATCGCGACGCATCTTGTGGATGCGCAGCCGCTCGGTGACGTCGCGGATCAACAACAGCTTCTGGTCCGCGCCGTAGGGCACAACGCGGTAGTTCAGCCAGTCGCCCTTGCGCAGCGGCGACTCGATATCGACCGACGCCTTGTAGCTTTTGCTGCGCAACAGTTTTTTCAGGTCCTGGTCTTTCAGGACGCTGTCGACCCGTTTTCCCCTGTCCTTCTTGGGACGCAAACCGACAAGCTGCTGGGCCGCCCGGTTACACATCAGGATTTCGTTGTTCTTATCAACGATCACTGCGGCATCCGGCATCGCATTGGCAGACTTGCGGATCTCACTCAGCAGGTCGCGGTAGCGTTTTTTGTTTCGAGTACTCTTGCGACGTTCAGAACGGACATGCGAGAACACCTCGCCCCAGTAACCGTCCGTGTTACGAAACGCTTCATTATCCCGCTGACGTACCGCGCGCTCGAACAGGAACATCTGGCGAAGTTGCCAGCCTGCGAACGCGAGCGCAGCGATCAAGACTCCGGTCTCCGCGCGGCCAAAGGCCCAGCCGAGGATGCCACCGAGCAGCAGAACGACAATCAGGGCAGCAAGGATTTTGCGCCAGCTTTCAGAGAGCATGATGTGGCACGTTTTGCATACGGGTCATTCTCCGGCGTTCAGGCGCTGCGCGTTGAAAACCGATAGCCGGCACCGCGCACCGTTTGAATGTATTCGTCGACACCGTTGACCTCAAGCGCCTTGCGCAGGCGGCGCACGTGCACATCGACGGTACGTTCCTCGACATAGACGTTCGCGCCCCAGACACGGTCCAGGAGCTGAGTACGACTGTATACCCGGTCAGGGTGCGTCATCAGGAACCGCAGCAAACGATACTCGGTGGGACCCAATTTAACGGCCTGGTCGGAAACGCTGACGCGGTGGCCGGCCGTGTCGAGCTGCAGCAGACCCGCCGTCACGATCTCGTCGTCCGACGTTCTGGAACGACGCAGCACAGCCTGGATCCGCGCGATCAGCTCGCGCGGTGAGAACGGCTTGGTCACGTAGTCGTCGGCGCCGCTTTCCAGACCGGCAATCTTGTCGTATTCGTCGGCGCGTGCGGTCAACATGATGACAGCGAGGTCCTCGTTGTCCTTGTTGCGCTTTAGTGCGCGCGTGAGCTCGAGACCGCTCATCTCCGGCAACATCCAGTCGACCAGCGCAAGGTCCGGGCGTTCATCGGCGATCAGCTGCATGGCCTGGCTGCAATCGCCGGCCTCAAAAGTCTCGTAGCCGGCGCGGACCAGGTGGAAGGCGATCATTTCGCGAATTGGGGCTTCGTCTTCAACAATCAGAATCTTGTTGGGAGGCATGGGTGAACCTGTCCGGTCATCAGACGCGAGCAAAAAGACGCGGTGAATTACAGCGACACTATATTACAGGCAGGTTACGACTGCCGCGGCGGCGACGCCACGTCCTGGCGCAGGTAGGCCGGTTCTAGGTCCGTGGGCGCGAGCAAACAGCCACCGAGCACCTGACGTTGCGCTGCTGGCAACAGGTAGCGCGCAGATGGATACAACACGTCGGCGCAGGCCTCAAAACCGTCCGCATTGTCGGACCAAAGCGCCGGGTAGCGCTGCCAGCCGGCACCGGCCGCGTAGCGGGCGCCGACACAATCGCGCTTGAGTTCATCGAGCCGCGACAAACCCTGCAAGCGCTCATCGGCAACGGGCCGCGCAACATCAGCGAAGCAATACTGACCGAGATACACCTGGTCCATATGCGCATCCTGCGCGACAAACACCTGCTCCGCGTCGTGCCGGGCGAACACCTCCTCGGCGACGGCCAACATGGACGATACCGCCGCAACCCGAAGACCGGCACCGTGCGCCATGCCCTGCACAAGAGACGTTGCAATACGCATACCGATAAACGAACCGGGGCCAATGCCGAGCACCAGCGCATCCAGCGACGCCAGCGAGCACCGCCCGTCGTCCAGCAGCTCCCGAATCATCGGTACCAGCTGGCGGGTGTGCTCTCGCTCCCGGACCTCGTGACGCTGCAGCACGTCGCCGTCAATCTGCAGGGCCACGGAGCAGGCGACCGTGGACGTATCGACCGCGAGCAGTTTCATGCCACGCTGCGCTCGGTGCGCGCCAGGAAACTGGCAACGTCATTCAGCGAGTCGGTGTGCGGCATCGGCGCCAGGCTGTTCAGGAATATCCGTCCGTAGCGTTTGCTCGTGATACGAGGATCACCGAGCGCGACGACGCCATAGTCGTCGTGATCGCGCAGCAATCGACCCGCACCCTGCTTCAGGCTGATCACGGCCTGCGGCACCTGGTGATCCATGAAACCGTTGCCGCCCTCGCGGCGCAGAAATTCGAGCCGCGCCATCAGCAGGGGATCCGACGGCGACGTGAACGGCAGCTTGTCGATCGCGACCAGCGTCAGCGCTGTACCGCGCACGTCGATGCCCTCCCAGAAGGTACCGGTTCCCAGCAGTACCGCATTGCCGACGTCACGAAAACGGCGTATCAGGTCGTCGCGCGGCCCGTCACCCTGCACCATCAGCGGTCGGCCCGACAAACGGCGGGCATGTCTGGCAAACCAGCGCTCGGCTTCGCGCAGCGCGCGGTGGCTTGTGAACAGGAAAAATGCGCCACCCACGGTGAATTCCAGCAAGTCGCAGACGGCGTCCATGAACAGCGCCGTGTGTCGCCGGTCAGACGGCGGCGGCAGATCTTTCGGCAGGTAAACGAGTCCACGCTCAGCGACCGGGAACGGACTCGGGAAATGCAGTGCCCTGGCCGCCTGCAGGCCGGTTCGTGACAGGTAGTGGCTGAAATCCTCGCCCACCGCAAGCGTTGCCGATGTCAGTATCCACGACTGGAAGCCGTTGCCGAACAGACTGGACAGCGTGTCGGACACATCGAGCGGAGTCAGGTGCAGACGCAGGCTGCGCGGGTTCACCTGCATCCAGCGCAGGCCGTCCCAGGCCTCGTTGTCGGTCAGGTTGGCGAGCTTTTCGATTGTGATGGCGAGTTGCTCGTACGCCTTGTCCATTTCGGTGCTGTCGCCGAGGAAGGCCTCGCTGGCGAGCAACAGTGTGTGCAGACTGTCCTGCAGCGCGTCCAGCGACGCACGTGTGGAAGGCAAAATCTCGGGCAGCGGATATCGGCCCTCGTCGCGCGGTGCGTCGGCCTTCAGTTTACGCAGGTCGTTGACCACAGTATCCAGCGCGCGGGCCATGTCACGATCCGCGAGGGTGTGTGTGCGGCAATCCTCGACCAGACGCTCGATCTCGCGTGTGCCCACAACAATCCCGAAGAACTGTGTCGCGAGATCCGGGATCAGGTGGGCTTCGTCGACCACGACAGTCTCGGCGCCCGGCAGGAATTCAACAAATCCGCTTTCCTTCATCGCCAGGTCAGCAAGCAGCAGATAATGATTAACCACAACGAGGTCGGCCTCCTGCGCGGCGCGGCGCGCCTTGACGACGTAGCAGTCATTGTAAAACGCGCACTTTTGGCCGAGGCAGTTGTCACTCGTCGACGTGACGAGTGGCCAAACCGGCGAGTCCTCCGCCACATCCGGCAACTCCGCGATGTCGCCGCTGCGGGTTTCGTGTCGCCAGGCCGATACGGCCATGATGTCGTGACGGAGTGAGGGGGCGACAGTATCCACCTGGTCGAGTCGTTGCAGGCACAGGTAGTTGGCCCGACCCTTCAACAGGGCCGTGGTGACCGGTCGGCCGATGGCCTTGCCCACCAGCGGCAGGTCCCGGTGATAAAGCTGATCCTGCAGCGCCTTGGTACCGGTGGAAATAATGGTCTTCTTGCCGCTTAGCAGTGCCGGTACCAGGTAGGCGAAGGTCTTGCCGGTGCCGGTGCCGGCCTCGACCACGAGGCGATCGGCGCTTTCGATGGCCTCCGCGACGGCCTCGGCCATCCACGACTGCGCCGGCCGCGGCCTGAAGCCCGGCAGGTATCGAATCATCGGGCTCTCGTCGCCAAAGAAATCGCGCAGCTCGGTCACGGGCGGGAGATTACACGCAATACGGTGCCTTGGCGACGCGCATTCCGGCTGCCTGGCAGCAGATCCGCTGTTGTAGATCAGCGCCGGTTGGCGATGTTTTTCAGCAGGCGCTGGTCGGCTTTCATGGCGAATCGCAGGTACGGCCCCTGCGCGGTGTAGCGTGCGCGACTCAGATCGTCGTCGGAGAAACCGGCAACGTTATAGCCCAGCGACAGCCACAGATTGGTCGCGAGATTAAAGCCAACATCGAATCCAACACTGTAATCGCGGACGTCAGACTCGTAGGAACTCAGCACGCTGGCGTTGATGCCGGCGTCCCAGCGGTGATTAAAGCTGCGGCGCAGATCGAAACCAGCCAGATCGGTGTAGCCGGTGTACGCGTCGCCATCGAACTCACTGCGCACGTACTTAAAGGCGTACTGCAGCGACAGCTGCATGCGCTCACCAAACTGGCGATTCGCATTGAAGTTGTTGATAAAGCGCCAGCTCCGCTGCTCCGCCGTTGGCGACTCGGCACTTTCGTACACAAGGTCCGCTCGATCGAGGAATGTCCAGTCACTGTCGGCCTTGCGCCACGCCCAGCCGAAGGTCAGATCGGCCTGCGTCGCCTGTGCGCCGTTTGCGGACTCGGTCTCGAACACGGTCAGGCCCGCCGACAGGCCGTGGCCGCGCACCGGCTCGCGGTACCAGCCAAACAGCAGGGACATGCGCTCCTCGTTGTCGGAATTGCGGTGCTCGACTCTGGCGTTCGCACTCCACAGCTCGCTGTTGTACATCGCGCCGATAAACGCCGCCGTGAAGTCATCGTCCAGTGAACCCGATACCAGTTCACGATCCGGGTCGAGCTGGCGCAGCTCGTCGCTGGCCAGCGTGTTGCTCTGGTCTATGCCGATGTCGAGCAGCCAGCGCTCACCCAGCTGGATGCCTTGCACAAGGCCGACATTCGCGAACAGTCGCGGACCGTATTCACTGAGCTCATTGTTCAGCGTGGTCTGTAACTGGGCGCGCTGCCACGGGGTTGCGCGCAGTCCAACTCGGGTCATTTGCGATTCGATATCGCGGCCTTCGCTGCGCTCGTATTCGGTCAACAGCTCAACCTTGCTGCCCAGCCGGATGTCGGTGCCAACGACCATGGTATCCGGGAAGTCCGCACTGTCCGCTGTTCCGCTGAGTGCCGATGTGGTCGACGCACGCAGCAACACGCGCCCGTCGAGGATTCGCTGCGACACACCGACTTCAGCCAGATCGCTGACTCGGCTGTCGCCATCTTCGAACTTGTCTTCGGCATGCATCAGCCCGACGGTCGCGTTGAAATTACCGTGCTCGTACTGCACCGCGCCGCGCACCAGATTACGAATGTCTTCGGTCTCGAGCTGCTGCTGCCAGGCGGCTTCACCACGAATTGAGAAACGATCGCTGATCTGGCCTTCGCCCTCGACACCGAGACGCCTCACGCCCTGGTCGGCTGCGGCCTGGTTGCCAAGACCAAAGCCGTCCTCGACCTCACGGATAAAGGCGCGCACCCGCGCCCGTTCGCTGGTGTGTTCGAGTTCGATCTTCTGCGCGCTGCCGCTTTGTGTTGTCGATCCCACGGTGGTGTCAGTGCTCGCATACTCCGCGCGGATCAGCGTTTCCGGGGTCACCTGCCAGCGCAGATCAACACCACGAAGTTCCGTCTCTGCACCGGAGGTCTCGTCGGTGATAAACGTGGCACCGACCTCAACGCGATCGTCCAGGGAATGCACCGATCCGCGACCGCCGGCGACGATCGCGTCGTCATCGGACGTGCGCGACTCGTATTCCACGACGATGTAGATCGGGTTGAAGTCGGTGTCCCGGCTCTGTACCGGCTGTTTGAAAAACAGCGTGCCGTTCAGCGGATCGAGGTTGTAGTCGAGGAAGCGGGTCAGTGTTCGCGAGCTCACGATTTGGCCGCTGTCGAAGCGATCGCGAACCTCAATGCGCACCTGTTCGCTGTTGGCGATAATCGGTGCACGCGACAAGCGGTACAGGCCAGACGTGCCGTCGCCGCGCAGTTCGTCTCGATTAAAACCCTGCGATGTTTCCGCCGCAAACACCGTGTAAGCGACGTTGTCACCACGGAAGCCGGACTTGAAGCCGTTGAGCCGGCGCTCGTAGCGTGCCAGCTCTGTGACCGATAGGCCGGTATCGATATCGCCGAACAAGGCGAAGAACTGATCTCGCTCCAGCCTCAAATACAGCTTGCGCTGGCTCGCCGCGTCGAAACGCTGTTCACTTGCGTCCGCATACAACGGGTAGTACTCATTCGGGTCGACCACCGTCTCGAGTCGCGACAGGTCGCGCTCGCGGTCCGAGTCGTAGGCCAGTGTTAGCAGGTAGTCGCCGCGAATCTGCCCCTTGGCAAAGAATGCGATGCGGCCCTGTTCACTGAAATCCTCTTCGAAACCGGCTGACAATGCCGCCTGCATATTGTCAGACAAGGTTGTATGCGCTGCCGTGCCCTCGGCGAAGCCGACCAGGATCCAGTCACGAGCCGCCGGCGTCAGCCAGCCGCGCACTTCCTGTTCGCGCTGGTTTTCGAATTCAAGCTCAACCAGCAGCTCACCGGATCGAGTCGTCGGTTCCAGCTCGATAAACGCCATGCCGCCTTTGCCGATGCGGTAGTGCGACTGGCGATCGTTGAGCCGCACGAGCTGGTTTGCTCTCGACTCCTCGACATCGAACCACGAGCGATATGGGTCCCGAACCTGGAAATTGCCGGTCATGCCCGGACGTGCCGGTCGACCGCTGCGATCGAACAGGCGAATCGCCAGCGCCGGGCGCGTGCGACCGTCTGCAATCAGGTTTGAGCGGTCCGGGACAACCTCGGCGCGCACCGGCGGCCCTGCGTAGTACAAAGTACGAGTAATCACCTCGACGAGGTCGCCGTTGGCATCAACGATTTCCGCGCGCAAGGTATTTTCACCGTCGTCGAGTGCCGCGGTGCGCCAGCGGCTGACCGCAACGGTCTCAGCGCGGTTCAGGGCGGTGGCTTCGAAGTTCAGCGCACTGACCGGACGACCGTTGACGGTCAGTTCCACGGTCTGCCCGGGCCGATGCTGGATTGACACCTTGGTCGCCGGAATGGCCGGCATGAAGTCACTCGCCGGGTGCAGCATCGCGTAGCCGGCACCGAGTTGTTGAATATCAGCTACAAGCTGCGATTTCGGAGTACCGGCTTCCGGGTCCACCCGGAATCGGTTGTCATTTTTCTGCTGCGATCCCGGCACGGCACCCTTGGTGGCCGCTGCCTGCGCGCCCGAGGTTTCCTTCGTTACTTCGAGGAACGACGGTGTGCTCGGCCGGACACCACTCAAAATCAGTTCGACGCGCCGGTTTTGCTGACGACCCTCGGCCGTCGCGTTGCTGGCCACCGGATCGTCCGGGCCGCGTCCGTCAACCTGGATGTCATCGGCCGACACCTGCAGCATCGCGCCCAGGTAGGATGCAGCTGACAAGGCTCGGGCACGCGACAGGGCGTAATTGTCGGCGAACAGCTGGCGATTGCGCGGCGAGATCGCCTGGCTGTCGCTGTGCCCGATGGCATTGATACGGATATCGCCGACGCCGCGCCAGTCAGCTAACAAGGCATCAAGTTTTGCGATATCGCCTGACGACAGCTCATCGGACAGCACGTCGAACTTCAGGTCGAGCACGTAGCCGGCATTCTTGACCGTTGCCGGTTCGCGCTGCATGCGGGTCTCGGCGACCGGCGTGCGTTGTTTGGCCGCAATCGGCGTATCGAAGGTCGCGATCGCGCGGGTCGACAGCTCGCCGCTGACGTCAGCGTCGATCGTCACACGAAACTCGAGCATGCTGTCCCAGTTGCCGCTGCGATCCGGCAGAGCCATCGAGATTGCGCGATTCATATTGCGCGGATTTCCGAGGTGCTGACCGTCGATCAACAGGCTGCCGGATTCGTAATTCACGCCGTCCGGCAACACAACCATCAGGTCAATGTTGCTGATGTCGACGTTGCCAATGCCGTCCATCTCCAATTCGTAGACCACCGACTCCGCACTGCCGCCGCTCTTCGCCGACAGTTCCAGCTCAATCCGACCTTCCGGTGCCGGTTTGCGTTTCAGGTAGAAGTTACTCGTCAGAAGGCTGCCGCGCGACAGCTTGACGAACTGCGAGTCCGGACGGCCGGCCTCGCGTGCGTTGATGTCGCAGCCCACGATGTCGAAATACTCCGGTACCGTGAAGCGGTCGAGCTGCACAACGTGCGTGCCGGCCTTTAGCCCTTCAAAGTGGAATCGACCACCCTCGTCCGACACGGCATAGCGGCCATCCTCGAGGTAAACACGCACGCCGGCAACGCCCTGCTCCTCACTGAATGACTCTGCCGTGCACTCGCCTTCGACGACACGGCCCAGCAGCGTGCCGGTGCTGCGGAACAGGTCTTCGGTAACCTGGATAGCCACCTGTGCTTCGTTCGATGCAAGTCCGCCGGCGGCTTCCGCGGTGGCTCGGTTGATCAGACTGTCACCGCGCTTCGCGGAGACCAGCTCGACTACGTACGCGATCGTCACGCTGCGTGACGCCGTCAGCGGGTCGAGCAAAAATTCCAGTGTGCCGGTGACGGCGTCAATCGTCGGGTCGTCCGCCTCCTGGCCGTTGATTCGGGTGGAACCTTCGACATAGCGCAGGCCGGACGGCAGTGCGTCGACGATCCTGAGCTGGCTGGCGACACCGGCTGTGCCGGTGTTTTCGAGCACGAGCTCGTAGCGAATGAAGTCGCCCGGCGCGGCTGTCGTGGTCAGGGTCTGCTTTTGCAGGAAGAGCTGCGAGGCATTCGGGTCCACCGGGATATCAACCGCGAAACTCAGGCCACCGGTCTTGGTAAACGCCACGCCAAACGATGCATCGCTGATCTCGAACGGCGCTCCGGGGAGACTCTGCAAATCCGCCGGGGCGGCAACGGACGGCGCCGTAAACTGCGGCGGCGGCGTCACGACGAGTCGGTAGTCGCCGTCCGGGACGACCGGGAAGCGATACTCGCCCGGCGCAAACACGTAGACCGTGCCGGAGCTGTCCGTAGTTGTACCGCCACTGACGACGGACGACGGGAACTGGCTGACACCGTCATTACCGAACACGGTCGCCGGCTGGCCGGTGGCGGCATCAATGAGTTCGACGATGCTGCCGGTGACCACCGAACCGGTGCGGGTTTCGAACACGCGCTGGGTCGGGTCCACGACGGCCAGTGTATTAGCCGTATCGGTGGCATCCGCCGGGTCAACGTAGTCCACCCGGATATCCGTGTTGGCAGCTGCCTGCAGCACACAGTCACCGCTGACAGCCGCGGCGCCGACGCTGGGAAGGTAGCCGGAGAACACACCGGTATCGAGCCCGGTCTCCGACAGTCGAATTGTTTCGACATCACCGGTCGCCGTGCTCGTCAGCGTAACCGTTGCCGTATCGATAACCTGAAAGTCGAGGTTCTGGTCGCCGTCGTTGAGGCGGATGAACACCGGCTCCCCGAGGTTGTAGGCCGGGCTGACGTTAATCTGCTGGCTGACACCCGGGTCGATGACCGTACCGCCGACCAGCTGCGGATCAGCAAGGTCGACGAAAGCACCGCTTTGGAAGCAGGCGCTCGGCCCGACGCTCTCGGCATACAGTCCGCCGCCCGCAGTCAGGACACGCGTCAGTTCCACCGTCGCCGGTGTGCGCAGCACCGCCGTGGTGAGCTGAACCGTGTTGCTCGCCTGTGCGTCCGGATTGCCGGCGGCATTGGTGAATTCTATGACCGCCTGGTTCTCGATGACGGCGCCCGGAGGTGCCGCATTAACGCTGTTCGTGAAGGCCAGCACAAGGCCAAACACGACGCTCGTCACAGTCCCGGACAACCCCTTGTGGATTCTCCAGACGTGCCTCGGGGGAAACAGCTGTTTCCCCCGAGAGACGTTCGACAGGCTGCGCAAAGCGCCGGAGCCGGGTGGCCCCGCGCGCTCGCTCGCAAGCCTCTGACCGCCCTTTCGGGCGGCCAGAAGGCCTGAAACACGTCGCAAACTGTCGATCACCGTGATGATTCGCTGTTTCCCGAGTTAGCTCGGGTCGATCTGTGCGCGGAAGCGGATCGTGACCGGGTCAGTACCGACCGTGATCGGAACGATCGTGCCACCGGACGAATCACTGCCTTCAATCGTCAGCGTATCGGTACCGTCAAACGTGCAACCGTCCGTGTTGGCGTCGCCGGCGTCCGCTGTGCAATACGTCGTCGTGCCGTTCTCGGTTATGGACACGTTGCCGGATCCTGACGGCAGGTTGGCCGTCTCGAAGAGCAATTCAGCCGTCAGTACGTCGCCGATCGAGATATTGGTTGCAGACGCGCCACCGGTGTTGGTGATCACGATCGCGTATTCAACGATCGCACCCGGAATAGCAAACGGGTCCAGCGTGCCGTTGATCGGATCTTCGATGACGGTAGCAGTCTTGGTGATTGCCAGCGTCGCCGCCTGAACCTCGTAGCCGTCCTGGCTTGCTTCGAAGCCGTCGTTGCCGCCGTCATTGAAAACAACGTCGATCGTCGACGCGTCATCGCTGCCACTCGCAAGCAGATCGGCGCCCAGCGCGCCGTCCGGAGCCGGATTGATACCGGTGCCCGGGTCCGCGGCCGTCGCCGTCAGCTCGATGTGCGCGAACTGGCCGTCGATCAGCGAGATCGGTGCATCCGCGAGCACACCGACAACGACGTTAGCGCCTTCAGCGAGTGCGTCGACGAAGCCGCTGTCGGTGCCGTCGCCGAGAATGCCGTTGCCGCTGTTGTCAGCGAGGAACACGAAATCCGTTTCCATGTCGGCATCGTCGACTGTGCCGTTGACGGTGGCGCCAGTCAGGTTGATCGCCGACAAGCGCAGGTCGATCGGCGAGTTACCTGTGTTGGTAATGACGAAGCGCGTCACCGCGTCCTGTTCATTCGGTGCGACGACCGCATTTACGCCGTCTTCCGGCGCGATGGTAAAGGTGACAATACGGTCAACCACAAACGTCGGCGCGATAGCGTCGATCGGTGTCTGGTCGTTGCCGCCAACCTGGTAGTTGACGGTAGCCGTATTGTTTATGGGGGTGCCGGCATCCGTGCCGTCAGCCATCGCCACCTGGCTCATCGCCAGGACGGTCGCGGCTGTGCTCAGCTTGAGCATCATCCCGATACGGGGGATTGCGATTTTCATCACGGTACTCCTTTCAGTTCCGTTGCTTCGTACAGTTGTTCGGCAGGCCATCAAACAACGAACAACGCAGGCCTGCCGGCTGCGCTGGCCGTAAAACTCACTTCAGTAACGCGGTAAAACGCACCACGCCCTGTGCACCAGCCTCGAGATCTCCGGGCAGGCTCCAGCGAATGTGCGTGTAATCCTCAGGCGTCGCCGGACGCTCGCCGCCGTCTGCGCTGACTGTCAGCGCGTCGGCGGACGCAAAGCTCTGGCCATCGTCAACCGAAAATTCGAGATTCATGCCTGGACCGAATGCCGAACCTTCGACGTACAACAGGTTTTCGGAAATCGGGTTGGTGATAACGACATTTTCCGCAGCTTCCGTCCCGGTGTTGCGAAAGCTTGTCGTGTAGATCACGCGCTCACCCGGAACCACCGTTTCGGCGGGCACCAGTTCGGTCACCTCTTCGCCGGCCTCATTGGTCGTGACCTGCACCTTGTCTACCGTCGTGGACACGTCCAGCGTGCCTTCAGACTGCGCGAACGCCGTGCCTTGCAGCAGCGTCAACATTACAAACAGTGTTACTACGCTCTTCATCGCTCTTGCTCCGTCAGTCGATGACGACCTGGAATTCGATCGTCTGTATGCCGTCTGTAGCGGTCAGGTCTCCCAGCCGTACGACGATGGTGGGTGAGCCGGACGTGTCGAGCTCGCCCTCGTCGGCGTCGACGGCATCGCTCAGCGCACCGGTATTCAGTTGAAGACTGTTGGACACATAGGTGGTGAATGCCGGAATCGCATCGCGCACCACGCTGCCATCGGCGGTCCCCGCCGTAACCTCGACGACAATCGTGTAGGTGATCGTCGCGCCCGGCACCGGCTCGCTGCCGCCGAACGGGTCACTCACCGACTGGGATTTGTTAATGGACAACAGGACATCGGAGACCAGGTACTCGCCGGCCACGCTCGCGGTTGCCGTTGTCGCACCGACAACGGCGTCAACGCCACCGTCACCCTGGCCGGCAAAAACGGTGCCTGCAGCTCCGCTGCCGGTCTGCGCCGTAACTATCAGTTCGGAGAAACCGCGCTGGCCGTTGGTCGCAGTACCCGGGATATCATTCAGAATAAACACCGCGATCGTTTCATCGGCGGCCAGCACCGGATCGTTGCCGCCCGGGTTGTACGCCACGTCTCCAGCGTTGAAATCGCCGCTGCCGTCGGAATCGAAATAAACGGACACCGCGGAAGGCAGCGGATCGAAATCGTCACCGCCGAGCGCGCTGTTGACCGCTAGCTCGAAAATCTCTGTGCCGTTACCGGTATTGACGATCGTGTACAGCAGCGGCTGGTCACTGCTGCCCGCCGTCACCAGACGCTGCGCGGTCTGCAGACTGACCGTTACGTCGATGCGTTCGACCACGGTCACGCTTGCGGTGTTCGATGTCAGCGTAGTAGGCGTGCCGGCCAGATCGAAGCTGATCGTCGCGGTGTTTTCAATCACCGTTCCTGCCGGCGTTCCGTCCGCCAGAGCGGGTGTGGCTGCGGCCAGCAACCCGATCGCCGCGCTCGCGAGCGCGGTCTTTGTTTTCCATCCCGTCATCAGGGTTCATTCCTTACGAGCCAGGTTCGTTTGTACGGGCGCGATCCATGCGCCCTGTCGCGTCATTGCGACATAGATCGGACTTTCCATAAATCCAATCAAGACTTTAAGTACATCGCGGGATAAGTCTGCGATTTGTGAGCGACTTCACGGTTTTGCTGTGAAGTCCCTCACACTGCGATCCACACCGTGGAAGAAGGGACTGCCGGGAAATTCGCCGCTGCTGCACCCCGCAACACACCGGCTTCCGTCATGCACCCCTGACGGCGTCGCGAACAGGACCGAATTAATGAGGTTTGACGATGTCGAGCTTCTTCATTTTTGACCGTAGTGTGCTGGGCGGCAGCCCGAGTCGGGTGGCCGCTCCGTTTGGCCCGGAGATCCGCCAGGCGGTGTCCTCGAGCACGCTGATAATGTGTTCCCTTTCCACCAGTTTCAGGTCGGCGATGGTCGTGCTGACTACCTTGGTATCGGCATCGCTGTGAACCACCAGTGGATCGGGCAGCTCCAGCACCTCGCCGTCGGTGGCGATGGCTGCCCGTTGGATGACGCCTTCGAGTTCGCGAACGTTTCCCGGCCACTCGTACTCTCGCAGCTGCTGCATCATCGACGATGAAATGCCGCGAAAATCCCGCCCCATGCGTCCGCCGTAGACACCGACAAAGTGCTGCGCCAACAGGTCGATATCGCCATTGCGCTCGCGCAGCGGCGGAACGCTGATCGGGAAGGTGTTTACGCGATAGTACAAATCGGAGCGAAAGGTCCCGGAACGAACCGACTCAGCCAGGTCGCGATTGGTTGCGGCGATCAGCCGAACATCAACCTTGACGGTCTCGGTGCCGCCCAGTCGGTCGAATTCGCCTTCCTGCAGGACTCGCAGCAGCTTGGTTTGCAATTCGAGCGGCAACTCACCAAATTCATCGAGGAACAGCGTCGATCCGTCTGCCAGATCGAAACGCCCGCGCTTGCGCGTGTCGGCCCCGGTAAAGGCGCCGCGTTCGTAGCCGAATAACTCGCTCTCTATCAGGTTCGCCGGAAGCGTGGCGCAATTCACCTTGACCAGCGGACGATCCGCCCGCTTGCTGCGTTTGTGGATTGCGCGAGCGACGAGTTCCTTGCCGGTGCCTGTCTCGCCAAGGATCAGCACCGGGGTATCGGTCTCCGCCACCATTTCAACCATGCGCAGTGTGCGCAGGATGGCCTCGCTCTCACCGACGATTTCGTCGAATCCGTGCGTCTGCTGAATTTCCTCGCGAAGATAGACATTCTCTGCTTCCAGCCGCTCCTTGGCGTCGCTGAGCTCGTCCAGCGCCTCGGCCAGCAAAGACTGGCTCTTGATGCGACTGACGAAGTTAGCGAACAGTTCGGCAACGACCCGCAGATCGAGAACGTCCTGATCTGACCAGTTTTTTGGCCCGGTGGAGCCGCCGAACATCACAACGCCGACCAGTGACGCTGCAACCGTCAGCGGCAACGTGACAAATGACGTGATACCGAGCGCTTCGAGCGTGGCGCGGTCCGTCGCCTGGCTATCGGGCATGCTGGCTACGTCCTCGATACGAATAACCCCGCCAGCCAGGATTGTGCGCGACAACACCGGGAAATCCTCGATGCTGACCTCGTCGGACTCCGGCACCTCGCGAGCGCTCCAGCGGTAATTGACCGTACCGTGCGTGTCGCTGTCGCCGGACCAGATCAGCGAACTGCGATCGGCACCGATGAACTCGCAGACTTCCCGCAGGCAATGCTCTATGACATCACCGGACTGGTTGACCGGCGTCATAATCATGTAAGAGCTGACGCCGGCCATCAGGTTCTGGAAATTGCGTCGGCGATCGAGGGCAGACCGCGTCTCCTTGATTTCGCGCAGGTCTGTCTGTGCACCCCAGATACGGGCCAGTTTCCCCTTCTCGAGGATACCGGTCAGGCTGAGCTGCAACGCACGCTGTTTGCCGTCTCGACCGCGGTACAGGAATTCGTGGTCCTTGAGTGTGTAGTCGCTCGCAATGAAGGCGCGAATCACGTCACGAAACGCATCGACATCTTTCGCGCTATCGAGCTTCTCGAGCGGAATGCCGATCGCATCGGCTATCGATGACTTGTGCAGCGCATCAACGAAGTGGGAATTGCACTCGACGAGCCGCGCTTGCAGCGTTGCGGCGACCAGCGACTCGAGCGTGGGCGGCACCGTCTGCGGCTGGCTGAATGCGAAACAGTAGACCGGATCGCGGGTCGTATCGAGCAGGTTGCGGAAGCGGGACTCAAGCTGCAGGACGCTGTCCTGGGCTGCCTTGATAATGCGCGCCTGGTCGTCACCGAACAGGTTTTCAGCCCGTCGGCGCTCCAGCAGTGTGTACAGCGCCCCGAATACGAGAAACAGGAAGCCAGCCCGCGTCATCAGCCAGTGCAAGGACGTGGGTACGTTCTCCGGCAGGAACACGGGATTGGTGAAATAGGTCAGATCCGGATCGGCGACTTTGAACACCAGCTCGATCACCGACTGGCCGACCAGCAGCACCGTACCGGCAAAAATCATCCAACGCCCGGCATTCGACTCGTTGCGGGAGCGAATCAGGCCTTTGCGATAAATGGCCCAGAACACGACGACACAGACGGCGATAATGCCGAGATCGACGATGCGCATCAGCGTTATCGCAACCGGAAATTCGTTCATCCGATCCTGCCTGTGCGTGTCATGCGCATTTCGTGCCCCCGGGGAGTCCGCCAAAAATCGGACGCGGCTCCGCGGTTATGTATCACCATTTTTCGCGACAAGTCACGATATTTCGCGACTTCCGTCGTCATTTTCCGACGTTTGGTCTGGACATCCCAATTAAGTTAAATCGAAAAGATCAGTAAGTTATTGAAATCGTTATTTTTTCGAAAATACTGTGATTTTTCGCACAGTTGGCACGCTTTCTGCTTACTACAACTTAAGCAGCGCGTATCCAGCGACAAAAAAAGCAATGCGCGCCAAGTACTTGGGCACAGGAGGGGAATGGATGACAGCAAAGGAAATGAACCTGCTGCTGATAGCAGACAGCTCGGAACGCGCTGGCTTGCTTCGGCAAGCCATGGAAATGCAGGGCATCACCTGCATGATGCGGCGGGTCGACCCGGGCAATGGCGCCTGCGCGTATGTGCGTCGTACCGGACTGTATCGGAAGACCACCCCGCCCGACCTGGTGCTTGTCGATTTCACGGTCCCGGACGCTGAGAAACTGTCCCTGCTCAAGAATATCGCCTTCGGTCCGAAACGCTCCGGCGTGCCGGTGGTCATTTTGACCAGCGAAAGCGGTGAGCGACTGATCGGACGGGAAGGCCTGACGGACACTTACTCCACGATGTTCGCGCCGACGGAACTCAACGGGTTCCTGTCGAAAATGCGCGAGCATCGTCGACGTCGATTCATGCGCGCACTCGACGTGATGTACCAGCTCGGACCCGTTATGGTCCGCATGCCGCGTTCCTTCGTGCAGCGCCCCCACCAGTACGCTGCACTGACTGCCTGACTTCTGCAGGCAAAACAGCAAACTCAGGGCCGCGTAAGCGGCCTTTTTTTCATCGGCGCAAGACGTATACAGCGTTGATCGCGGTCCACAGCGGCGGAAAAACCACCGTTTTGTTGCGCGTCAGTATTCCGGCATGAGAAAGGGTTGACGGAGTTTCGAATACCAAGACAGCCGATGTCGGCGCGCCGTGCCGAGCAAACGGTTAGCGCCAGGAAACGGCGCGGCCGGATTGGAGGTAAACCGTCGCCCTATTCGGGCTTGCGGAGTGCGTAGCGGCGAATTTTCTCGACCAGCGTCGTGCGACCAATGCCCAGCCGCTTCGCCGCGGCCTGCACGACGCCGTTGGACGCGGCGAGAGCCTCTTCGATCATGTCGCGTTCGATCTTGGACAAGTAGGCCTTCAGGTCGATGCCTGACTCCGGCAGTGCCACAGGTGACAGGCTGGCGCTGACGACGCGAATATCGTTCTCCAGGTCAGCCGCGGCGTCGGAAAGGGGCCGCGGAAGATCTTTCTCACCGACGATGCCGTCCGGTTTGATCACCGCCAACCGTTCGACGAGGTTGGCCAGCTCTCGAACATTGCCGGGCCAGGCGTACTCGCGAAGAGCCTGCATGGCGCGCTTGCCAATCACGAGATCGACGCCCTGCTGCATCGCCAGTCGACGGACGAACTCGTTGCACAGCGGCTCGATGTCTTCAGCACGCTCGCGCAGCGCCGGTATTTCGATCGGGAACACACTCAGGCGATAAAACAGATCTTCGCGAAATTTTCCGGTTGCGATGCGCGCCGGCAGGTCACGGTGTGTGGCCGCGATGACTCGCACGTCGATCGGGATTTGCTTGGTGCCGCCCACACGCTCGATAACGCGCTCCTCAAGCACTCGTAGCAGCTTCACCTGCATGGTTGGCGGCATATCGCCGATTTCGTCAAGAAAGAAGGTGCCGCCATTTGCCATTTCGAATCGTCCGGCGCGTGCCGCGACGGCACCGGTAAATGCGCCTTTCTCGTGGCCGAACAGCTCGCTCTCAAGCAGATGATCCGGGATAGCGCCACAGTTGATTGCGACAAACGGTCCTTTGCGGCCGGATCGCTCGTGGATTTCCCGAGCGACGACTTCTTTGCCGGTGCCGGACTCACCGGTGATCAGCACATTGGCGATCGACGGTGCAACCTGCTCTGCGAGCCGTCGTATCGCCTGCATGTCGGCACTGGCGCCGACCAGACGAGTCTCACGGCCGAGATCACCGTTGGCACTGTGTCGGGTAACGCGAATCGCGTCGAGCACGTCACTGAGCTGGTCGAGTTTTACCGGGTAGTCGAGGCTGTGAATGCGAGCCCACGGGTATTCGTCGTGCAGCGGCGTCATGCCTCGGTGTCCCCCTGCATCATGACGATCGGTACGTCGGGGTTGATGCGGCCAACGTCGACCAGCAGCTGCTTGACGTCGGACTCGCTCAGGTCCGCGCCAACGAATAACGCTTCCAGAGGGTCATCGCCGAGGCACTCTCGCCAATTAGCAGGCGTGGACGTCAAAACATCCGGCGTGTCCATGAATTCGATCAGCTGTTTCAGGCTGCGGGCCTGCTCGCGGCCGTGGTTAACGACGAGGATCATCGTGGTGAATCCCCGGCGCGCAAAGCGCGAGCAGCAGACAGCGACATCATTTCGCGTGGAACTGGCACGGTGTTCGAATCTCCATGGAGGCCATTTCAGGGGCGCTCTGTGTGTAGTGTCACGTTAGAGACGTCGTGCAAATAGCACCATCGGGAAATCCCTGATATTGCCCTAAGTGTTCGCATTTTCCCATTTATCTCAGGACTCAAGAAACTTGTCAAAAAGCCGATAGCTGCTGCAAAGGCACCGTGTTTCACGGCCGCCCGTTCGTGGGCGGCGCTGACTGCGAGAGGATTCATGCGTCGACTGTTTGGCGGTGACAAACACCCGGAAAATATCGAATCGGACATCGTTTCCGAGTCGGCAGCGAACGAAGCACAGGGGCCAGCGGAGAACACCCTGTCGGGTGCGGTCGACACCTTGAGCAATGTGATGCGCACGTTCGGTGACGAGTCATTTCCGCTCGACTCAGACCTCGACCCCAACCTGTTTCGCCGGGAATGCTCTGAATTCGTGCGTCACATCGAAAACGGCGAGGCGGTCAGCGCCCGCGATATCCCGCGCTCGGTCTCGGGCGAGCGCGAATGGTCGCAGGTCCGGCGCTTTTTCGGCGATCGACGCCGCGCCGAGCGCCAGTTTGTCGTCGAGCGCATCGGCGACTACCGCGAACTGGTCGAGGAACTGATCGGTGGCCTGCGGCGCATCGGTGAGCGCGATCAGGACACCCACGAGCGCGTGCAGCTGTCGCTGAGCGCGATGGAACAGGCGGTTGCAAGCGGCGAGCTGCAACGTATTGAAAAAGCGTTCAAATCAACGATCGAGCAGGTTTCAGAGACGTTTGAAGAGCAGCGCCTCGCCTATGAGCGACAACTCGGCGAACTGAACGAGCGGATGGCGGTGCTGCGCGAAGATCTGGTCGCGGCGCGCGAGGAGATGAAACGCGACTCGCTGACCGATGCCTTTAATCGCGGCGCTTTTGACACAGCGATTGAACAGAGCCTGAACATGCACTTCGTACTGCAACAGCCGGTCACGCTGGTGATGATCGACTGCGACAAATTCAAGCACATCAACGATGAGCACGGCCACGCGACCGGTGACCAGGCGCTGCGTGCCGTCGGCGAGTGCCTTGCCCGCGCATTCATTCGCAAGAGTGACCTCGTAGCTCGCTACGGCGGCGATGAATTCGCTGTCATCCTGAACGAAACTTCAGCCGAGAACGCCTCACGAGTGATCGAACGCTTCGTCGAAAGCGTCGCGCGCATCGACATCGAGGTCGGTGACGATGTTCTCGGCCTGACCTGCTCGGTGGGCTATACCGAGCTGTCTGACACGGACACCGCCGAATCGGCTATCCGACGCGCTGACGAGGGCTTGTACGCCGTTAAATCCCGCGGCGGCAACGGCACCGAGTTTCGGCCAGTCGAAGCCGCCGAAAGAACCTGATTTCCCGCGGCCTGCAGGCCTAAAGCAGCACCGATATCGGCCGATAACCGGTAAGGCACTGTGCCCGAACGTTACGGCTGAAGGAGTAGACATTGGACCTGGCGACACTCATCGGATTGATCGGTGCGTTCGGCATCGTATTGACGTCGATCATACTCGGCGGCTCTGCGTCCACGTTCGTCAACACACCGTCGCTGCTCGTCGTATTGGGCGGCACCGTCATGGTCGTCATGATGAAGTTCAGCATCGGCAAGTTTGCCGGAGCGGCGAAAGTCGCCATCAAGGCCTTTCTGCACAAGCCGGTGAAGGCGGAAAGCCTGATCGAGAATGCCGTGGAGCTGGCCAAGACGGCTCGCCAGGGCGGTTTGCTGGCACTGGAAGACGCCGAAGTTGTCGACGACTTCATGAAGTCAGGCCTCGGCCTCCTGATCGACGGCCACCCCGCAGACACCGTGAAAGTCATGCTGCAGAAGGACCTGAACCAGACTGTGCAGCGTCATCAGGACGGTCAGCAAATCTTCAAGGCCATCGGCGATGTCGGACCGGCCATGGGCATGATCGGTACGCTGATCGGTCTCGTGCAGATGCTCGCCAACATGGATGATCCGAAGCAGATCGGCCCCGCCATGGCGGTTGCCCTGCTGACGACACTGTATGGCGCCATTCTCGCCAACATGTTCGCGCTGCCGATTGCCGACAAACTGACCCTGCGCAGCGCCGAGGAGCACACCAACAAATCCTTGATTATCGATGCGCTGCTGAGTATCCAGAGCGGCCAGAACCCGCGCATCATCGAGAGCATGCTGGAGTCCTACCTGCCGAAGTCGCAGCGCAAGGTTGAGGACGACGCCTAGGCGTCGGCGGCCGTATGGACGGACCACCGGATCCACCACCGGAGAAAGGCGTCCCGGCCTGGGTCATGACCTTCGCCGACCTCATGACGCTGCTGATGTGCTTCTTTGTCCTGCTGCTCGCGTTTTCCGAGATGGACGTCGAGAAATTCAAACAACTCTCCGGATCCATGAAAAACGCCTTCGGTGTGCAAGCGGAAATCGAAGTGAAGAACATACCGAAAGGCACCAGCATCATCGCCAAGGAATTCAGTCCGGGTAAGCCGGATCCGACCGCCCTGAACACGATTCGCCAGTTCACGACGCAGTCAAACCAGAACACGCTGGATGCGCTGAACCGGGAGATCGCCGAGACCCGCGAGCACGCGCGTCGACTAAAGGTTGCATTGCGCGGGGAGATTTCGCGTGGCGCCGTGGCGATCGAAACGGAAGGCAAGAAGATCATCATCCGCATCATGGAACAGGCCTCGTTCGACTCCGGGCGCGCAGTCGTCAGGCCGGAGTTTCTGCCGACCATCAAGAAGATCACCGGGCTCATCGACAACGCCTTCGGTGAGGTTAATATCTCCGGCCACACAGACGACGTGCCGATCAATACACCGGATTTTCGCTCCAACTGGGAACTGTCGACGTCGCGTGCCGTGACAGTCGCGCACATCCTGTTCGAGCAGGAACGCATCAACGAAGACCGGGTCACGATCACCGGTCACGCCGATACCCGTCCGGTAGCGGAAAATGACACGCCGGAGAACCGGGCAAGGAATCGCCGCGTGGAGATCAGCATCATTCGCGGCAACGAACTGGACCGGACTCGAACGATGGCCATCCAGGACGCGGGCCAGGTGCTCGAATCCACAGACACCGACGACAGTGATGACTCGGACCAGGACAACAACCCGCAGGCGCCGCCACCCCAGGAGGGCGAGGCATGAGTAACGAATACGACAACCGCCGGTCATTTCGCGTCAGCGAGATGGTCTATATCAAGTTTGAAAAACTCAGCGAGCTCGACTTTCAGGCCGGACTTGAGCACCGCAAGCTGAAACTGGGTCTGAACGACGGCGCGCAGGCCCAGCTCATGGACATCGAGGCACGGCTGAGCGAGGCGATGTACCTGCTGAACTCGGAATCCGAGATCGTTGGCCGCTGCATGACACTGCTGAATGACAAACTCAATGTCGTCGTTAACCAGATGCCCGCGCTCCGGGAAACGCGCTCCGCGCTTGCCAAGCTGCCGCCCCAGCGCTGTGACGTTAGCGCCGACGGCCTGGTGTTTTCCAGCGAGCAGGCACTCAAGGTTGGCGACACAATTCACCTGCAATTCCTGCTCTCGTCAGACAACCGCTACGTTGAGACCTTCGCCACGGTGGTTCGGTTGACGGACCCGCCGGACGACAGCCAGCCTGCGCTACGCTACGGCATCGGTGTGGAATTTAACGGTATGCCGCCTGAGCAGCGGGAAATCCTGATCCAGCACATGTTTAACCTGGAGTCGGAAACCCTGCGCATGCGCCGTCTGAAGATCGAGCAGATCGAGCAGGAGAAACTGGGAGGCTAGCTTGCCGGCATCGTGCCGGCAATCGGTGAATGCGTTGGATCAGGCCAGCGAAGCCTGCATCGTCTGAAGCTTGTTGCGGTAGTTTTCGAGGACGCTGCCGATCGTGTCCTTGTTGATGCCCAGTCGCCGAGCCGCCGGAATCTCCGAAAAATCCAGTGATTCTTCCTTGTCATCGACCAACAGTTCGGACACATACATCGCATCGACCAGTCTTGGGTCCTCGGCACCGTTGTCGCTGTCAGCCATGTAGCTCGCGACATCTGCGGATTGCGACATCTCTTCGTTGAAACCCCAGGACTCGACGATGCTCTTGCCGATCTGCGGATTCCACTGCTGCACGATGTCGTTAAACGATGCCTGGTCGCCCAGCAGTGACGGGAATTCATCGGTCTTCGTGATGATGTAGAGCGTACCGACATCGTGCATCAAGCCGGCCAGGAAGGCCGATTCATCGTTCAGCTTTTTGTTGCAACGCGACACCGCCCAACCCATCGACGATAGTTTCATACCGCGAGCCCACGCTGCCTGCAGGTATTTCTTTGCGTGCGAGTGCTTCTCCGCTGCGTACAGCTGTTCCATAGCGATGGACATCGCCGTGTTGCGCACCACCTCGAAGCCAAGGCGGCCGATCGCCCCGTCGAGCGTATCGATAGTGACACCGGCACGGTTGTACAAAGCAGAGTTGGCAAACAGGAACAGTTTTGACACCAGCACCGGGTCGACACTCACCGCCTTGCTGATCTGGTCGAAATCGCTGCTGTCGTTCTCCAGCATGTTGCGAATTTTGATCACAACGTCCGGCAGCGACGGCAGCGTGATATCGCCGTTGTTAAGTTCGAGCGCAAGCAGATTGATAAAGCGAAATTGATCGTCGGCCGTAGCGTTCATGCGTGCGTTTCCCTGTCGAGGTGCTAGTTGATCGAAGCGTGTTGCCGGCCGTGGAGCTTCTGCAGCAAACGCGCTTCGCCGACATTCAGGCCACAGACCCGTGTCAGCTCTTCGACGCTTGCGCCGCTTTTGGCCATTCTCTGTGCATTCTCTATCGGCAGATGTCGCTCAATCTCAATCGAAACCGGTGTCTGAACGCGGATTTCACGCTCCGAAAGCTCCCGTAAGCGCCGCTGCAGGTCTGCAATTCGTTGATCAAGCTTGAGTTTTTCGAGCAGTGCCTGCTCGGAATCCTTGCTGACAATCTGCGGCGAATCGTCGTTATGTGAAATATCGTCGTTCTCGGCAAGCATCGCGCCGGTCGGGCTGGACCAGAACGCCTCAATGTCGCGGCAGCGTCGATGAAAGCGCGCCAGCGCAATGATCGCCGCGCCCAACAGCACCGCCTGGAAAGCCAGGATCAGAGTCAGGGAGAAAGTCGTATCCATCGTTATACTCGTTCGTCTATCAAGGGTTTGGGTTCGTCATCGTCGCCGTCGTCATCCTTGCGCGGCCTCGGCGGCTTTTTTCGCTCACGCTGGCCGGTCTCCGAGTCTTTCTTCGGCGGTTGCACCGGTCGAACCGGGTAAGTCGGTCCGATGTTTCCAATACCTCCAATGGCCTCGTGCATGGTTCGCTCCTACCACTTGGCAACAATCGACCGCATGCGCATGATCGCCTGGCCGTGAATCTGGCAGACACGGGACTCGGTAACGTCCAACACCTCGCCGATTTCCTTAAGGTTCATTTCACGTTCGTAGTACAGCGACAACACCAGTCGCTCGCGTTCCGGAAGCTGGTCCACCGCCGCGATCAGTTCATCGCGAAATTGCTCCTGATCCAGTTCCTGATCCGGTGTCGCTGTGTCGGACTGCGGCCGGGTTCGCTGCAACACAGTCTCGTCCATCGACTCGTCAAGACTGAACAGTCGGCTGGACGCGCTGTCGGCCAGGATCTTGTGATACTCCTCAACCGCAATGCCGAGACGCTTGGCAATCTCAGTGGATCGGGCCGGTTTGCCGGTCTCTGCTTCGATCGAATTGATCGCCTCGGTCACCTGCCGGTACTTGTGGTGCACCGATCGTGGCGTCCAGTCGTGTTTGCGGATGTCATCGAGCATTGCACCGCGGATACGAATACCGGCGTAGGTCTCAAAACTCGCACCGCGAGACGCATCAAAATTGTTGGACGCTTCCAGCAGGCCGACCATGCCCGACTGCATCAGGTCGTCGATATCCACCGTGGACGGCAGTCGCGCCGCCAGATGTTGCGCGATGCGTTTGACCAGCGAGATGTGCTTTTCGACAAGGTTTTGATCCTGGAATCCGTCGCTTCGTGCGACTGTGTTGTAGGCGTTCATGCCACTTTTCCTCTGTACGCTGAGTCAGCCAGGACCAGTCGTTCCAGGAAAAACTGCAGACCGCCGTGCGCCTTGGTGACCGACGGCATCGCGTCGATTCGACTGGCAAGCTGCAGGAACGCCCGTCCGGATGGGCTGTGGGGATAGGCGTCGACCACCGCGCGCTGTTGCTGCACGGCCTTGACGAGATAGCTGTCCTGCGGCACGTCTCCGAGGTGCTTCAGGACAACATCGAGGTAGGTATCAGTGACCTTGGCCAACTTGCCGAACAGGCGTCGGCCGGCATGTGCGGTGCCGCTCTGGTTGGTCACGATGTGGAATCGGTGCATGCCGTAGTTGCGGCTGAACACCTTGATCAGCGCGTAAGCGTCCGTTAGTGACGCCGGTTCGTCCCGCACCACAACCAGCGGATGTTGCGCTGCCTGCACGAAGCGGGCGACGAGCGGTGAAATTCCTGCCGCCGTATCGACAACCAGAATATCCGGCTGCGGTTCGAGCGTACTGAACGCGTTGACGAGTGCCGCCTGCCCGCGAGCGTCGAGATCGGCCATATCGAAGTTTCCGGATGTCGCCGGAATAATGCGCAGACCCTGCGGTCCACTGAGCATGGCCTCGTCGAGGCTGACCTCACCGCTGACCACGTGCGCGAGGTTCCATGACGGCTGCAGCCCCAGCAGAACATCGACATTGGCAAGACTTACATTGGCATCGAGCAGGCAGATTTTCTTCTTGCTGATCGCCGACAGGGCGACGGCGATATTGGTCGCCGTGTTGGTCTTGCCAACACCCCCTTTGCCGCTGCAAACAGCAATAACCTTGACCGGTCGATTGCGTGAAATACGGTGCAGTCCCTCTGCCTGGTTATCCATTCGCTACGCTCGCTTCTGAGTAGTTTTCCGCCATCACGCGCTCGTCGATCCTCGGCTGGCTGGCTTGCGCGCACTCCAGCGCCTGGTTGACGAGCCACAGGCGCTTGCGCGCTGCGAGATGCAGGTCATCGGGAATCCGCTGGCCGTCAGCAAGCCATGCGATCGGCAGATCGTGGCGAATAGCGGCGGACAGGATGCAGCCAAGCTGCGCGGCCTCGTCGACCTTGGTGACAACACAGCCGGACAGCGGCACCTGGTTGAACGTGCGCACCGCCTCGTCGAGACCCGCTTCCTGGGTTGCCGACGACAGGGTCAGGTAAAAACGCACGCGTTCGGCATGCGAACCGTAAGCCGCAAGTCGTGTGGACAAATCGCGATCACGCTGCGAGCGCCCTTCGGTATCGATGAGCACGAGTTTGTGGCGCGCGCTCAGCCGCTCGATCAGGCCGTGCAGTTCATCCAGTTCGCTTGCCGAGTGCACGGCGACACCGATGATGTTTGCGAATGCCTTCAGGTGTTCACGCGCGCCGATACGGTAGGAATCCGCACTGATCAACGCGATGTCGTCCGCGCCGTGCTGAATGGCAAATCGCGATGCCAGCTTGGCGATCGTCGTAGTCTTGCCGACGCCGGTCGGGCCGATCAGTGCCGCAACGCCGCCGTCTTCAAGCAGCGTGTCCTTGGCCACAGGAATCGTTTGCGCGAGGGTGATCAGCGGAGTTTTCCACAGCTCGTCGTCCTCTATCGGCGGCATGCGATTGACCACGAGGTTGGCGATGTCGGGCGCGACGCCGAGCCTGGCGAGGTTGCGCAGGACTTGCACGCGCTTAGGGAAGCGTCGTGTCGAGTCTTTCCAGACCAGTCCTGAAAGCTGCGTCTCCAGCAGGCCGCGCAGCGAACTCAATTCGTCCTGCATGCTTTGCAGCGCGACATCCGGAACGCTGCGTTCAGCGAGTGTCGTCTCGTCGGCAGCTTCCGGCTGCACGGCTTCTTCGGTGATGCCTTTGAGCGCTTCCGCGAAATCGCCGCCCCTCCCGGTCGTCGTCGGCTCGTCATCGACAACGATATCGATGCTCAAATCCGCCGCCGCCTGCGTGTCTTTCGGCGTCGCTTTCAGGTTGGCGCGTACGATCTCAGCGTCCTTGCGTGCCGCCAGTCGCTCATCGACACTGTTCTGCACCAGTCTTGCCAGCGCTTCCGAACCGAGATTGGCATCCCGGTCACCCGCCAGAGCGTGTTTGACCAGCGACTCGTCGTAGTCGATGGCAGCGATCACTTCGATGCCATCCTCAACCCGGCGGTTGGACAGGATGACGGCGTCCGGCCCCTGGTCCTCACGAACCTGGCGCAGCACGTGGCGCATGTCTTTATCGAGGTAGCGTTTGATTTTCACGATCTTTTCCTGCTGTTAATTTGCCGCCGGCGAACTAGCCGACTGCACCGATCATCTGGACGCGTTTTTCGTCCGGTATTTCGTTGTAGGACAGGACATGCAGGTTGCGGACGCTGCGCATCATGCGTGCCATCCACGGCCGCACCTGCGGGGCCACCAGCAATACCGCCGGCTCGCCGGCGATCTCCTGGCTTTGTGCCTTGTCACTCAGTGACTGGTGCAGTCGTTCAACCATCGCGGGTTCAAGTCCCAGTGTTCCGGTTTCCGATACAGAGTCATTCAAGATTCGTTCCAACTCCGGCTCCAGCGTCAAAACAGGCAGCTCAGGCCGCGTCCCCGCTACGTTCTGGACAATCGAGCGGCCCAGTGCGACGCGCACAGAGGCGGACAAAACGTCGGGTTCCTGACTCTTGGCACCCTGCTCCGCCAGGGTTTCGGCGATCTTGCGGATATTGCGTACCGGGATCTGTTCCTCGAGCAGGTTCTGCAGCACGCGCGTGATGGCGCTCATCGGCAACAGCTTGGGCGTGAGCTCCTCAACCAGCTTGGGCGAACTTGCCGCCAGTCGGTCAAGGAGCTGCTGGCATTCTTCGTGGCCCAGCAGCTCATGGGCGTTGGTTTGCAGAAGCTGACTCAGGTGCGTGGCGATGACCGTAGCGGGGTCGACCACGGTAAAGCCCAGCATCTGGGCCTCCTCACGCTGCGACGCGTCAATCCAGACAGCGTCCAGGCCGAACGCGGGATCCGTGGTCTCGATGCCCTGCAACTTGCCGAACACCTGGCCCGGGTTGATTGCAAGGTCCTTGTCGACGTGCACCTCGCCCTCGCCAATGGAGACGCCGGCCAGCGAGATACGATAAGCGTTCGGTGCAAGATCCAGGTTGTCCCGGATGTGCACCGGCGAAATCAGGAAACCCAGCTCCTCGGTCAGTTTCTTGCGCACGCCCTTGATGCGGGCGACCAGGGCGCCGTCGCGGCTGCGATCGACCAGCGGAATCAGCCGGTAGCCGACCTCCAGACCGACCAGATCGACCGGGTCGACATCCTCCCAACCCAGGTCCTCGGGAGCGCCATCCGGCGACGGCAGCGCCTCGGTCGGCTCCTCCGCCGCGGCAGGCGAGGCCGCATTGCCGCGCATGCGAGTGCCGGCAAAAAAGCACACGGCCGCCAGCGACAGGAAGGCGACATTCGGCATACCGGGAATGATGCCCAGCGCAGCGAGAATCGAGCCGGTGACATACATCGTACGGTGATCGTTGAAAAGCTGCGTAAAGACCTGATTGCCCATGTCCTGCGAGCGCGACACGCGCGTCACAATGATGGCGACGGCGGTCGACAGCAGCAGCGATGGAATCTGCGCCACGAGGCCGTCACCGATGGTCAGCAAGGTGTAATTGCGCACCGCCTCGCCGAACGACAGGTCGTGCTGCGACGTGCCGATGATCAGGCCGCCGATCACGTTGATAAACAGGATCAGGATCGACGCAATGGCATCACCCCGGACGAACTTCGACGAACCGTCCATCGCGCCGTAGAAGTCGGCCTCCTCACCGATTTCGGCGCGGCGCTTGCGCGCTTCATCCTGATCGATGACGCCGGCATTCAGGTCCGCATCGATGGCCATCTGTTTGCCCGGCATTGCATCCAGCGTGAATCGTGCGGACACCTCTGAGACGCGGCCAGCGCCCTTGGTTACGACGACAAAATTGATAATGACGAGGATCGCGAAAATGACGAGACCGACGGCGTAATTACCGCCAACGACAAATTCGCCGAATGCCTCAATGACCTTGCCGGCCGCACCCGTCCCGGTATGCCCGTCCAGTAGTACGACACGCGTCGACGCGATGTTCAGCGCGAGTCGCATCAGCGTGACCACCAGCAGAATGGTCGGAAACACCGCAAAATCCAGCGGCCGACCGACATACACCGTCGTCAGTAGAATGGATACCGACAGGGCGATGTTAAAGGTGAATAAAATATCCAGTGCCAACGGCGGCAGTGGCACCATCATCATCGCCAGCATGGCGAGCAGCAGTAACGGCATCCCGGCGTTACGAAGTGCATCATTGCTTGCGGTTGTTGTGGCCATCCCTTCCTAACCTCTGATCAGTTACGTTTCAGAATTCGTCTTCTTTGACGTCCGGCACCGGCGGCGGCATGCGACGCTCGCCTGGCTTCAGCGTTTCATTGAGCTGGTAGACGTAGGCAAGAACCTGCGCGACCGCCGTGTACAGCTTCGCCGGAATTTCGGCGCCGATGTCGGTCGTGCGATACAGCACACGCGCGAGTGGCGGCGCGGAAAACATCGGCACCTTGTTCTCAGCGGCGACCTCGCGAATCTTCTTCGCCACCAGGTCCTGGCCCTTGGCCACAACACGTGGCGCGCCCATCAGGTTCTCGTCGTATTTCAGTGCGACGGCAAAATGCGTCGGGTTGGTTATGACGACATCGGCGGTCGGCACGTCCTGCATCATTCGATTCTGGGCGACCTGCTGCTGCAGCTGGCGAATCTTCGATTTGACCTCGGGTCGTCCCTCTGTCTCTTTCAGCTCGTCTTTCACCTCTTTGCGAGTCATGCGCATCTTTTTGGTGAACTGCCATTTTTGGAATGGCGCATCGATCGCCGCAATCACGATCAGGCCCAGGCTGACAATCAGCAGCGAGCTTCCGCAGATGCGAATGGCGTGAGCGATGCCGGACTGGGTGGATTCCCGACCGAGGCCCGTCAGATCATCGAAGCACCACCACAGCCAGCCCACGGCCAGCGCACCGACCAGCAGGAACTTGGCGATCGCCTTGACGAGTTCATTCAGTGCATTGGGCCCGAAGATCCGTTTAAAGCCGTTGATCGGATTGAGACGATCCGTTTTGAAGGCCATCGCCTTCGCACTGAAAGTAAATCCGCCCATCGCGGACGCACTTAAGAAAACCGCCGCGATAAGGATCGCGATAAACGGGATCAGGCCGACAAAAGCACCGACGAAATTGTCGGCGAGTGCCGGACCGAGATAGCGAGCATCGAACATCCGTTCGCGGTCGATCACAAAGCCGCGGCGAAAGTTGTCGATAACCCGACCGCCCATCGGCCCGGCCATCATCAGCAGCGCCGTGGCGCCGGTCAGCATGACGCCCGTCATGGTGAGTTCGCGCGATCGAGGCACCTCCCCTTTCTTGCGGGCGTCCTCAAGTCGCTTCGGAGTGGGTTGTTCGGTTTTTTCTTCCTGAGGTGTCTGCTGATCGGCCACCGCGACGCTCTCCTACGCTCTAACCTTCAAGCATTTGCGAAACGGCGAACATCGACTGATTGAGGAATAGCGTGATGCTCTCCACAAGGACGCCCATGTTCAGAAAAATGACCAGAAAGCCCAATAACATGGTGATCGGAAAACCCACGGCGAACAGATTCAGTGTCGGCGCTGCCCGACTCATCACGCCGAACGACAGATTGACGACCAGGATGGCCGTGATCGCCGGCAGCGCGATTTTCAGCGCGAAAATAAACAGGTTTGCCGTCCACGCGAGAATGTCCGACAGCAGTGGCAGACTGAGACCCGCCTCGCCGATCGGCAGCGTCTGGAAACTCTGTGCCAGCAGCATGATCAGCGTCAGGTGACCATCGATGGCGAGAAACACCAGCATCCCCAGCATCAGGAACAGCTGACCAAGTACCGGTGTATTGACGCCATTGGCTCTGTCGATAAACACCGCGAAACCAAGACCCATGCCGAGCGATATCACCTGACCGCCCAGCGCGATCGCGTCGAAGACAAGCTGCACTAAGAAGCCCATCACGATGCCGATTGCGATCTCCTGAATCACCGTGACCAGACCCGCCGCACTCAACACGTCCAGTGAATCCGGCGTCGGTACCACCGGCGCGACCACCATCGTCAGCACAACCGCCAGCAGGATCCGCACCCGGGTCGGGACAAAGCTGGCCCCGATCACCGGCATCACGATCAGGAAAGCCCCAATTCGCAAGAACGGCCACAGGTACATCGATAGCGCTTCGACGATGGGTTGAATTGAAATATCGAGAGTCATAGTAATTGGTCATGTCAGGTCCCCAGTGACGGCGTCACGAGATCAGTGACGGAATCTGCTCCATCAGTTGTCGGGTGTAGTTGGTGATCACGGCGAGCATCCACGGACCGCCGGCGACGAGTGCAACAACCAGGATGAACAGCTTCGGTACAAAGCTCAGGGTCATCTCGTTGATCTGTGTCGCGGCCTGGAACATGCCGATAAACAAGCCGACAGCGAGCGCCGAACCGAGCAGCGGCGCTGCCAGCAGCATCGTGACCCACAGCGCCTGTTCACCGATCGACGTAACCATTTCCGGTGTCATAGCGATCCCCTAGGTAAAAAAGCTCGACGCGAGCGTGCCGAGAATGAGCGCCCAGCCGTCGACCAGCACGAACAACATGATCTTGAAGGGCAGCGAGATAAGCATCGGCGACAACATCATCATGCCCATGGACATCAACACGCTGGACACGACGAGGTCGACGACAAGAAACGGAATGAAGATCAGGAAGCCGATCTGGAAAGCGGTCTTCAACTCACTGACCATGAAACTCGGGATGACGATCGACAGCGGCGCATCGTCGATGTTCTGGATGTCGTCGCGACCAGCAATCGAAGCAAACAGGTACAGGTCGCTTTCGCGCGTCTGGTTCAGCATGAACTCGCGAAGCGGTCCGACGGCTGCGTCAAACGCCTCTTCCGCTCCAAGCTCTCCATCGATGTATGGTTTGGCCGCCGACGTGTGAATCTCGCTGATCACCGGCGCCATGACGAAAAAGGTCAGGAACAATGCGATGCCGAGCAGCACCTGGTTCGGTGGCGTCTGCGCCGTACCGAGCGCCTGGCGCAGGATGGACAGCACGATAATGATCCGCACAAAGGCACTGGTCGACAGGATGATCGCCGGCAGCAGTGTCAGCAGCGTCATCAGGATGAGAATCTGCAGACTCAAGGTGTAGGACTGTCCTTCGGCAGCCTGCACCAGGGCCGGCGCGGTGACATCCTGGGCGCCGGCAGCCGTTGCCAGCAGTAGCAGGAACAGCGGTAAGCAGCGGGTCATTTAAGTCTCTCCACCAGCGAGTCGCGCAGCCGGTCGCCAAAGCTGCCGGTATCGGGGTCTGCGTCCGTTGCCTTGACCACCGGCTCATCGAACACGTGCAAGGTCTGGATCTGCGACGACGTCATACCGACCAGCAGCTGCTTGTCGGCCACCTCGACCAGGATCAGTCGCTCCTTTGTGCCGAGCGCCCGACTGGCCACGACGTTAATCACGTCGCGCGCACCACTGACGGCGAGGCGCGACCGCGAGTACAGCCAGCCCAGCGCGAGAATGGCGCCGACCACGATCAGCATGCTGACGATCATGCTGACAATCTCGGAACCGCCGACGACGCCTCGCGGTTCACTGGCCAACGTGATCGATGGCGTCATCAGGCATACGAAAAGGGCGCGTCGCAGCATGGGGTCAGTTCAGGTTCTCAATGCGTTCTGTCGGACTGACGACATCCGTCAGTCGAACGCCATACCGATCGTCGACAACCACGATTTCGCCGTGCGCAATCAGCGTGCCGTTGACCAGCACGTCCATTGGCGTACCGGATTCCTGGTCCAGTGCGACTACCGAGCCCTCGACCAGCGTGACCAGGTCGCGTATCGAGATGTTGGTCGTGCCCACACGCAGCGATACGTTGACCGGGATATCGAGAACCAGGTCGAGATTCACATCAGCTTTCGGGTCGTTGGCGGACGGCTCATTCAGTTCCTCCGGGGAATACTGCGGTGCGTCCGCTTCATTGACCTCTACGTTTTCGGCTTCTGTCGATTCAGACATGGTTTGTTTCCTTACGGTGTTTCCTGGGTGTTTTCGGATTCGGTGATCCAGCGCGTTGCCTCGATGGCGTAACAGCCATCGTGCACACCGAACTCGCCTTCGAGGACGGGCACGCCTCGCGCGAAAAGGGTGCATTTACGAGGGTCGTCGATTTCAACGATGTCACCGACCTCAAGCTCGGCTACTTCGCGCAGTAGCATGCGCGTGCGACCGACTTCCGAGGCGATACCGATGACGGAATCCGTGACCTTGCTACCGATCGTCGACTTCCAGTGAGCATCCTGCACCGGGTCCGCGTCGCGCTTCTGGTCGCGAAACGCCGGGATCAGTGGCCGGACCGTGGCGTGCGGCAGGACCATCTGGAACGAGCGATCGGCTTCGTTGATCCGCATATCAAAGCAGCAGCACAGCGCTTTGGTGGATTTCTCCACACCGTCAATGGGATCGGTATTCAGGTGGAGCTCGCCCTGCTCCGGCTCAATCGGAGACAACTTGTTCCAGACTTCGGCCAGGCAGACCAGCAGTTGCTGCGTAAACTTCTGTACCACAGCGCGCTCGCCGGCCGTGAAAAAGCCGCTGTTCTGTGTCGTGGGTTCCTCGCTGCGCCCGCCGAAGAAACACTCGACAAGCTGGGCTACGACGCCGGCGTCGTAGTACACGAAACCGAGACCTTCCAGCGGAGTCGGCTTGAAATCGACGACCAGTGCCGCGCCGCTGTCGCGCTCCTCCAGTTCACCGAAGTCAATATCTTCGATGGATCCGGGCGTCACGCGGACCGGCACGTTCAACAGTTTTTCCGCCGTCTTCGACAACTGTGTTGCCATCTGGTTGTTCAACAGGTCGAGCCGCGGATAGCCGTTGGTCACAATGTGCGAGCGCGGACTAATCACAAAGTCGGCAACTTCCGCGTACCGCGGCCCGCTGGTGGAGTGCACTTCGACTTCGCCAGTCGCGATGCCGTCGAGCAGCGCATCCTTCTCCTCGTCGGACAGCACCGGCTCACCAACGCTGTCCTGGTCATTGTTCTCCTCGCCAGCGCCTTCCTCGGCCGCGCCCTCGTCATTGGCGCTCTCGTCGACGGCCTCGTCCTGGATGTCTTCTTCGCTCATCGCTGCGCCGCCTACTGAATGACGAGACCGGTGAAGTACAACTCTTCAATCGCCGGCTTGCCGATACGCATTTCCATCAGGCGCTGAATCTCGGACAGGCCGTCATCGAGCATCATCTGCTTGCCCTCGCGCGACGCGATGTCTTCGTAGATGTAGCTCGAGTACAGCAGAATCAGGCTGCTGCGGATCAGTGGGGAGTGCTCACGGACCTCGTTGATCGTTGCCTGGTCGCGCGCCATCATTTCAAGACTGACCTGCATGACGTGGTCGTCGCCGATACGATCTTTGAAATTGACGACCAACGGCGGTGCCAGTGCCGTGTAGAACACGGGGCCGGCACCTTTCGCCTCAGCGTCCTCTTCGGACTCGCCCTCGGCGATCGGCTCACCATCCTCGCCCACCTCGGGATCGTTTCCGCCCATGAAAGTCAGGCCGGCGAAGGCGCCGACCGCGACGAGCACAACGGCTACACCGGCAAACAGTAATTTCTTGCCGAGCCCACCGGACTTCTCTTCGCCTTCCTGGTTTTCGCTTTCGTTTTCGTCAGCCATCATTAGCTCCAGTGTCAACTGCAGCAGATAATGCAAGCGCTGTGCCAAACGTATTTTTTTGTTTTAAACCAATGATTTAAGGATTTTCTGACGCGGCTCTCGCGTCTGTATTTCGACGCCTTTGCTGCCCGGCTCAAAGACCTGTCAAAAAGTTGACACGGCGCCGTTGGAGCGGCGCCGTGCCAAAAGTCCGTCGCTCAGAATGGCAACGGCAGGGGATAGGGATGTGGCGAGGGCCCTAGACGAAGGTGTCGAGCAATCCGCGGGAGACACGCCTTGCGACTGACAGTTCCTCACTGACGACGGCTTCCTGTCGAGCGTCGGCGGATACCAATGTGCCTTCGTCCTGTTGGTCGGCATCCGTGTTGTCAGCGTCGGCAGACTGTTCACCGACCGAAGCCTGTCCGAGATTGATGCCTTGCTCCTCGAGCAGCGCGCGAAGTCTTGGCAAGGCCGCTTCAATCACCTCACGGGTGCCGCTGTGCTGGGCGACAAAATTGATGGTCGCCGCGTTGTCTTCCAGCGACATGCGAATGCGCAGAGGCCCCATATCCGCCGGAGACAGGCGAAGTTCGGCATTTTGCAGCTTGTTGTTCGCCATCATCAGGACGCGTTCGCCGAGGCGCTCGCTCCAGGCCGGATCGTTGACCGTCGTTCGGATACTGTCCGTCAGTGTCGTCGGGCTGAGATCCGCGGGCCCCGTGGTCACGCTGGTTGCCGTGGTCGTTGCGATTGCCGGCGCATAGACCTGCCCGTTCGTACCTTGCGGTTTCAGCAGCTGCGCCGATTCGCTGCGCGCCAGCTCGGCGACGGCGCTACCCAGCTCTGTGCGAAGTGATGACGACACAGCCGTCCGCTCCGCGGCATCGAGACCGAGCGGACCGACGCCCAATGAGCGGAACCGGTCACCGCGTGCATCCGTGGTCACGCCGTCGATGCTGACGGTTGCGGCCGGTGAAATCGACTGACGGCTGGCTGCCGCGGTGTCAGTCCCCGATACGAGACGCTGCAACGCCTCGGTGACACGATTGAGATCCTCCCGGGACAGTGTCTGACCTGCTCGTTCCAGGGCCATTTCGATCTGCTCGACCGGCAGCCGGGTCAGGTTGGACAGATCACTGATTTGTGCCGCAGTTGGCGGAACAAAGATCACCGGTGTCGCGGACTTGGCGGTCGAGTCGAGCAGACTCGGCTCACTCGGCAGACTGGCGACGTTGATGCTGGCTACCTCGATCTGCGGCTGCGGCGTGTCGAGCGTCAGTCCGGCGGGAAGCTCGAGGTCGCGCAAGGTCAGTTCGAGATCCACATCGAGCTCGGCTTCGGTCAGCGCGTCCGTGCCGAGACTGGCCTGCAGAAGCTGCAACTCATCCACCAGGGTTTCCAGCCCCGGCGGCAAATCGCTGCCGGTCTCCGGCAACAGTTCGTCGGTAACGACCACGGCCGGCGGGCTGGCCACATCGGTGCGGCTGACGCGCAGTGCGTCAGCAAACGGTGTGGGGGCGGCCTCCGTTGCTGTCAGGGGATTCAGGGCCGTATCGCCGGCGAGTTCGCCGCCGGTCATCTCGCCGATCGGGAAGGTACTTGTGGGCAGCATGCGCAAACCTCTTGTCAGGTAATACTCGGATAAAGCAAGAGCCGTGCCAGACCAGCTAGGAGTCGTCGTCGAAACGGATCTGCCGGGTCGGTCGATCGTCGATACTGCGTTGCAGCCGACGTTCTTCAAGTGCAGTCTCTTCGCGCTGGTACCGTTCACGCACCCGGTCCAGCGACTCAAGCCGCTGGCGCTTCACCTGCCACTGGCGGCGATGGCGTTCCAGGTTCTGTTCACAGTCGTGAATGATTTGTTGTTGCGACAACACGGCCTGGTCGAGCCGACTCAGGAAATCCTGGTAGTCCTTGAGCTGCGCCGCGCTGGTGAATCCGCGTGAGTTTGTATTCGCGGCGTACTCCTGGCGATACGCATTCAGCTCTCCGAGACGCGCCACCTGGTCGTTAAGCTGCCGCTGGGAGGCGCCGGTCGCCTCGGCGAAACGCCGCTCGTCGGTCTCGGCGAGCTTGACGATCTTCTGGAATCTCGACGAACGCGCTCGCATCTCAGCCGCCCTCGGTCGCCGCGAGCAGCTCGCTTAGCGCCGCAACGCTGTCGCTCATCGACACTTTCTTTGCGTAATGCTGCGACAGGAACTCGACGATCGACGGCCACAGACTCAGCGCCTCATCAAGCTCCGGATTGGATCCGGGCTGATAGGCGCCCACCGACACCAGGTCGCGATTCTGCTGATAACAGGCATAGATCCGCCGAAAGCGAGTCACCAGCGCTTCATGATCGTCGTCGATAATGTTGGTCATCGCGCGACTTACCGAGGATTCGATATCGATTGCCGGATAAATGCCGGCATCGCCCATGTCGCGGGACAGGATGATATGCCCGTCGAGAATTGCCCGCGCCGAATCGACGATCGGGTCATTCTGGTCGTCACCTTCCGCAAGCACGGTGTAGAACGCCGTGATGGAGCCCTGCCCCGGTTTACCGTTGCCGGCACGCTCCACGAGCTGCGGCAGCTTGGCAAACACCGACGGCGGATAGCCCTTGGTCGCCGGCGGTTCACCGATGGCCAACGCAATCTCGCGCTGTGCCTGCGCAAATCGAGTCAGTGAATCCATCAGCAACAAAACATTCTTGCCCTGGTCACGGAAATGTTCGGCAATTGCCGAGGTCATCCAGGCGCCGTGCAGGCGCATCAGCGGTGTGTCATCTGCCGGCGTTGCCACCACGACGGCGCGGCGCAGTCCCTCCTCGCCGAGCGAGTTTTCAATAAACTCCTTCACTTCGCGGCCGCGTTCACCAATCAGGCCAACAACCACAACGTCTGCCGTGGTGTTGCGCGTCATCATGCTGAGCAGCATCGACTTGCCGACGCCGCTGCCTGCGAACAGACCCATGCGCTGGCCGCGGCCAACGGTCAACAGCGAGTTGATTGATCGAACACCGACATCAAGCACATCGCGGATCGGTTGTCGGTCGAGCGGGTTGATCGCCTCCCCGAACAGGGACACCTGCCGTCCATCGCGGATCGACGGACCGCCGTCCAGCGGCTTGCCGCGGCCGTCGAGGACGCGACCGAGCAGCCGGTCGCTGACCTGCACTTCGGGCGTGCCCGACACCGGGATCACCCGCGCGTTTGGCGCGATGCCACGCATGTCGCCAACCGGCATCAGGTACAGGCGATCGCCGGAAAAACCGACCACTTCGGTCTCAACGGGCCTGCCGTCACCGGCCAGGACGTCACAGCGTCCGCCGAGCGCCGCGTGGCAACCCTCGGCCTCCATGGCGAGACCGACCGTGCGTCGCAGCGTACCTTCGACCACGAGACCGGCTTCACCCGTGGTCGCTCGCTCCAGGTACGGCGACAAGCGAGTCTTCCACGCCGCCGTACGTTTCGTGTCCATGTCACCCGTCACGCGCCGCGCTCGTCACCCGCCACGGATGCGATCACCGCATTCAGGCGCGCCTCGGCAGTGGCATCGACCTGCGACGTATCGGTGCTTATTCGGCAACCGCCGCGGGTCAATGTGGGCTCCTCAATGATCGACCAGGCCGGCTGGGACTCCGACACTGTCAGCGTCTCGCGAACAAGAATCGCGTCCTCGGGGTGCAGCACGACCTCGATATTGCGCGACGCCACCGGCAACATCTGAATGGCCTCACGGACCACGCCGATCACATGCGACGGATCGATGTGCATCTCGCGGCGAAACAGCTGGCGCGCTACGGCCATCGCCAGGCCAACCACCTGCTCCTCGACCTCCTGATCGAGATCCTCGAACGGTGTCGAGAGCGACTCGATCAGCCGGTCGAACTGCTGGCAGCGTTGCTGGATGTCTTTCAGGCCTTCGGCCTTGCCGTCGTCGACGCCCTGCCGGAAGCCCTCCTGGTAGGCCTCGTCCTGCAGCGCTTCGAGTCGCGCAGCGGTCATGTAACCGCGACCGTCTCCACCGTCGATGGCGGGCACGTCCCACCGCTTGGCGGTATCTTCAGACATACACCTCACCGTCGAGGCCGAGGTTGATCTCACCGGCCTCGGCGAGTCGTCGGGCGACCTCAAGGATCTCCTTCTGTGCCGTTTCGACATCGGAGAGCTTGATCGGGCCTTTCGCCTCCATGTCTTCGCGCAGCAGCGTAGCCGCACGACGAGACATGTTGCCGAGAATCTTGTCGCCGATCGCCGGATCACAACCCTTCAGAGCAACCACGAGCACATCGTTCGAAATCTCACGCAGCAGCGCCTGGATACCCTTGTCGTCGACATTCAGCAAGGTGTCGAAGACAAACATCATTTCCTGGATACGTTCACTCAACGGCGCGTCGCGATCACGGATCTCATCCATCAATTTATCGCCCTGCTCCTGATCCAGCGCATTGACGATGTCGGCCGCGACTTTATCGCCACCTACCTTCAGCGTCTCCGCGCTGCCCGCAAAGCCTGACTTTGCTGAGATAAGCGCTTCGATTTCGGCGAGCGCTGTCGGCTGAATATCAGTCAGGGTCGCCACGCGCATGATCAGTTCGGCCTGCTGTGTCTCAGGAAGCATGTGCACAACGTCTGCCGCGATGGCCGGGTCGAGATACGACAGGACGATAGCGACAATCTGCGGGTGCTCATCCTGGACGATATCCGACACTTCGCGAGCGCTCATCCAGCGAATGCCGTCGATACCCTGCGACTGGCGGCCCTTGACGACGCGATCGACAAACGCGTTGGCCTTGCTCTCGCCCAGCGCGCTGCCGAGCAGCTTGCGCATGTAGCTTTCGTTATCAACGCCCAATGACGTCTGCTCTTCAACATCCTCAATAAAGCTGTTGAGCATGATGTCGGCATCTTGACGGCTGACCGAGTTCAGGTTCGCCATTGCGCTCCCCAGCGCTTGCACTTCCTCAGCGCCCATAAACTTTATGACTTCCGCGGCTTCATCCTCGCCGAGGGTCATGAGCAGCAGAGCAGCGCGCTCGACGCCGCTCATATGCTCGTCGGTGTTTTCGTCAGCCATTGTTGCCTACCCATTGCTTCACGACCTGCGCGACCCGGGCGGGATCGTTGCCGCTGATGTTTCTGGCTGCGCTGATTTTTTCATCAAAACTGGGCGGGGGAATTGCCACAGTTGGCTGCGGCATGCCCGGACTGACCGGGTAAGCGGCCGTCAGCGCCTGCGACTCGGTATGGCTGGCGACGACATTTTTCAGCATCGGGCGTACCACACCGAAAACGATCGCGAGTACCACGGCGGCACCGAGAACCTGCTTCGCGATATCGCGAACGATCGGCTTCTCCCAGATGGCCGGTGGTTCCGGCGGCGTGATCTCTACCGTATCGCGGAACACCGTGCTTTCAACGGTCAGTGTGTCGCCACGCGCTTCATCCAGTCCCACGGTCTGCCGCGCCAGTGTCTCGAGCTGCTGAATCTGCTGCGGCGTGAAGCCCGTCGCGGCGGCGTCATCACCGTCGGCCGGTTGACCCTCGTCGACGAGAACCGCGACCGACAGTCGACGAATCGATGCCGGCTGCGGTTTCTCATAAGTCACCGTTCGCGGCACCTCGAAATTTTCCACGCGATCCGATGTCGTGTTGCGCGTCGCAACCGCCTCACCCTCGGTGGGCACCTCGCCACCGGCTTCGGGCGGTTGATTGGTCGTCGCGCCGGGCACACCAGCCTCGCCGGCATCCGCGCCACTCATACTGGATTCTCGCACCTGGCGGCTGACCACGGCGGCATTGCCGCCGTCGTAGACCTCGGACGCAACCTCGCGCTGGCTGAAGTCGATATCGGCGGACACCTGCGCGCGCACGTTGCCGATTCCTACCAGCGGCGTCAGGATCTCTTCGATCTTGCGCTTGAGCTGTTCCTCGATGGCATTCTGGTAGCCGAGCTGTTTCGCGGCCAGCGCCTCGCTGCCCATGTCTTTTCCGGTGCTCAGCATGCGACCGTGCTGGTCGATGATCGTGACGTTGGCGGAATCGAGGTAGGGCACGGCAGTGGCGACCATCTGTGTGATTGACTCCGCCTGGGACGCTTCGAGCATGCGACCGCTGAACGTGGTGACCATGACCGAGGCCGAGGCCTGTTTCTGGTCTCTGAGGAATGCCGACTGCGGCGGCAGGGCAAGATGCACCTGCGCTTCGCGCACCGTACCGATCGTGGCAATTGTGCGCGCAAGCTTGGTCTCAAGATTTTGCTGCAGCAGCGTCCGTTCGACTTTTTCACTGCGGCCGAAATTGTTCTCCTCGAAGGCCACCATCGACCCGCCGGTGAGAATATCCTGGGCACCGAGACGCATATTGGCCTCCATGAAGCGGGACCCGTCGACCAGCACCGAACCGTTTTTCGGATCGATCTTGTACTCGATACCCGCAGCGCGGAGTGAATCCGCTATCTCCGAAGCCTCCGCCGGGTTATTGCCCGTGTAGATCGGCGTGTAACTGGGGTTTTGCGACCAGAGAAACACCGCCAGACCGGCCGCCACGGCACCGGCGACACCAACCAACAGCAATATCTGCCGAACTGCCGGAATTTTCAGTACGCTCGCCAGGCCGAGATTGGCCACGGGTACAGCGGTCGAGTCAATAACGTTTGCGTTATCCATGATGAGTCTTGTCCATCCCTATTCCGTCATCACACGGGCATGTTCATGATGTCCTGGTAAGCGGTTACCAGCTTGTTGCGCACTTCGGTCGCTGCGCGAAAGGCGACATCCGCCTTCGCTGACGCAATCATGACCTCGTGCAGTTCCACTCCGGGTTTCTCCATCTGCAGGTCCATCTTCGCGCTGGATGACGCCTTTTGGATGCTGTTCACGGAGTCGATCGTGTTCTTCAACAGCCCACCGAATTCGCTGCGCACCGGGCCGGCGGGTCGGTCCATCGACGGCGCGTCCGGCAGCTGCAGGCTGCGGTTCATCGTCCGGATCTGGCTCAACAATTGTTGCGGGCTGATGTCGTTCATTCGGGTTACGCTCCTCTGACGGTGCTGCCGGGAATCTCGATGCCTGCATCACGCATGCGTGCCAGCTTGTAACGCAAGGTTCTGGGGCTGATACCCAGCGCATCAGCCACCGCCGAACGCTTGCCGTTTTGGGTCGTCATCGCATCGATGATGAGCTGGAATTCACGGTGTTTGAGATCTGTGTGCAGTGCGCTATCGGCCGAAACGTCTACCGGGGCGGCATCCTCGAACGCGAGATCGTCCACCTGGATCGTCTCTCGCGACAGCAGGATCAAAGTGCGTTGCACGAGGTTTTCAAGTTCGCGGACGTTGCCCGGCCACTCGTGCGTACGCAACGCGTCCCTGGCATCGTCGGAGAATCCGATCGTCGATGTCGGGTCCTGCGAGTAGCGATCGAGAAACAGCTCGGCCAGCGGAATAACGTCCAGTGAGCGTTTGCGCAGCGGCGGAATCTGCAGCGGAAACACATTCAAACGGTAGTAAAGATCCTCGCGAAACTTGCCCTCCGCGACCTGCTGGCGCAGGTCGCGGTTGGTCGTCGCCAGCACGCGGACATCCAGCGGAATCATCTTGCGACCACCCAGGCGCTCTACTTCTTTCTCCTGAATCACGCGCAGCAGCTTTGCCTGCAGGCCGATGTCCATTTCGGAGACCTCATCGAGCAGCAGCGTACCGCCGTTGGCCTGTTCAAATTTACCCGGATGCGCGGCGGCGGCACCGGTAAACGCGCCCTTTTCGTAACCGAACAACACCGCCTCAAGCATGTTCTCGGGAATGGCCGCGCAGTTGATCGCCACGAAGTCCCGCGTCGAACGCGCACTGTTCTCGTGGATGTAGCGCGCCAGCACCTCTTTGCCGCATCCGCTTTCACCGGAGATCATCACCGTGGCCTCGGTAGCGGCAACCTTCGCGGCCACGTTCAACAGTTTGCGACTGGCCGGGTCTTCAGCGACCGGGTCACGGTCACCGGGGCCCGCTTTCAGGTACTTGCCCACAATGCGTTTCAGGTCGGCGGCCTCAAACGGCTTTACCAGGTAGTCGGACGCACCGTTGCGCATCGCATCTACCGCGTTTTCGATCGTGCCGTGCGCGGTCATCAGCACCGCCGGCAGCTGCGGGTAATCGTGGCGAATGTGCTCCAGCAAGGTCGAGCCGTCCATCGGTTCCATCTGCAGGTCACTGACCACGAGATTGACCGGGTTGCGGCTCAGGACATCGAGCGCACTCTCGCCGTTGTCGGCCGTAACCACATGGACCTGGTCGCTGACCAGGGTGTCGAACAGCGCCTCTCGCAGGTTGGCGTCATCTTCGACGATCAGAACCGTTGGATTGCTCATGCGCTGAGCCTCTGCTGCGGCAATTCGATCGTGAAGCTTGTGCCTAGCTTCGATGACGCAACCCGTGCACGACCGCTGTGCGCTGCGGCAACCTGCTGAACCACCGCAAGCCCCAGGCCGGTGCCCTGTGGGCGTGTTGTGAAAAACGGCTCGAACAACCGCGGCAGGAATTCTTCCGGCACGCCGGGACCGTTGTCGCTCACCGAAATCACAAGCTTGTCATCCGCCTGCCGCGCGCTGACGACGATCCGCACGGCGCCAATGGCTGCCTGGTCGGCATTAGTGATGAGGTTGACGATCGCACCGCGCAGCGCGTCCGCATTGCCGGACACCGCCAGTGTCCTGTCCTGGACGACAATCGACAGCTGCGTGCGCTGGCCGAGTGTCCCATCTACCGCAGACGCGGCGGACGCGACCAGCTCGGCAATGTTCACGGTCTCGACGGCCGTCTGCGTACCAGCGGCGAACAGCAGCATGTCGTCGACCATGCGGCCCAGGTCGGTCAGGCGCTCGCTGATTTTTTGCACGGCGCGCTGCTGGTCCGGCGTTGCCGTGTCCAGCTGCGCCGCATACAGCATGGCCGAGGCCAGCGGCGTACGAACCTGGTGTGCGAATTCAGCTGTCATCTCACCGATGGCGGACAGGCGCTCCTGGCGCTGCCGCAGCTCGGAGATCTGCCGGCTATCGGTGACATCGGCAAGCAGGATGACCTCGCCCGCCTCATTTTTCAGCGCCCGCCGTGACAGGCTGAGCCACTGGCCGTCGCGCAGCAAAATGTTGCCGTCCTCGGTTCCGCCGCCGTGGACTTCGCGTTTCACGATGGACGCCCAGGAGCAACCGAGCAGCGGCCGCCCTAGCAGTCGCGCCGCTTGGCTGTTGTGCTGCTGAATCTGCCCGTCGCCGTCGATGACGACGATGCCACCCGGCAGGCTCTCGAGCAATTGCGCGAGCCGTTTGCTCAAACGTTCCGTCTTGCGGTACTCGCCCAGCCGTGCTGACTGTTCGCTGTTGAGCTGCCGCGTCAGCGCCTCGACCTTGTACTGCAGGTCGCGATACGACTGTTCGAGCTGGTCCGAGTGCTGGTTGAAC